>NZ_JACKYY010000007.1:0-77670 GCF_015100075.1 Acidithiobacillus sp. HP-11 | reverse complement strand
CTCTGGAAGGTTTCAACAGTCTGCTCCAGTCCGCCAAATCCAGGGCACGGGGCTATCGCACCCACAAGAATTTTATTAACATGGCTTACCTCGTACTGGGTAAGCTGGATCTCAAGCTACCCACTTAAAACAGCGAGGAACCTTATTGAAGAATGGCTACGCTCGCAGATTCATGTTGCCAGCAAGCGCTAGAACCGAAAACATGCCTACTGATCAGCAAGCGCATCTCATCATCGCTCCATGAACTACCCTGTACCATCCCGATCTCCTTCGGACAAAGAAACAGAGGCTGGTCATCAGAACGAACCTATCGTCCAGGAAGATTATCGGCTGGTATCGCTAGGATTCGACTATTCGGCAACGCAAAGCATGATGCATAAGAGCGATCCGGATTGTCTCGTCCTCGGCTATACCCGAACCATGATGGGATTTTTGCTGTTTCATCCTAAACCCAAACATATCGCCATGATTGGTCTGGGGGGCGGGTCACTTGCCAAATATTGCCGGCGTCATCTTCCCGACGCGCAGTTTACGGCGGTGGAAATCAATCCGGAGGTGATTGCATTGCGTGACCGCTTTCACATTCCGCCGGATGGCCCCGGTTTTCAGGTGCTCTGCGCTGACGGTGCCGAATATGTCAGAGAAAATCCAAAAACCAATGATGTTCTTTTGCTAGACGGCTTCAATCGTAATGGCCAAGCCGAAGAATTATGTACTACTAGCTTCTATGACCATTGCTATGCCAACCTGCGCAATTACGGTGTACTGGTGGTCAATTTGCTCAATAGTGATGCGCGGATGGATGCCTATATCAGTCGTATTCAGACCAGCTTTGATGATCAGGTCATTGTTGTGGATGCGGAAAAATCCGGCAACAAGATTCTCTTTGCATACAAGGGGGATCAATTTCCACGACTAGCCAGGAAAATATTCGAAAGAGCGCGGAGGATGAGTGCATTGCATGATGTTTCCCTGAATAGTACGGCCCACAAACTGATCCAAAAATTGAGTCTGCTATATGTGTTGTGATGGCATCAGAGCAGCACGGCCAGCATCACCAGCCACAATCAGTTGATAATTTGTCCCTGCTCATCGATGGTTCTGACATATTGATGCTGCAGTAAAAACTCTTTAAATGCCTGCGGTGCAGGGGCCAGATGCTTGCCTTTGCGGTGCACCAGATGCCAGGCTCTTTGCAAGGGAAACCCCTCCACGGAAAGTTCGCGCAGATAACCAGCCGCTATTTTTACCACGACACTGTGGCGCGCCAGAAAACCAATCCCCATACCAACGGTCACCGCCTGTTTGATGGATTCATTACTGTCCATGATCACCCCTTCCTTGATGTGCAATCCCTGTTCGGAAAAATAGCGCAATACGGTCTCCCGCGTTCCCGATCCAGGCTCCCGTAACACAAAGGGTTCCTTAACAATTTCAGCTTGCGGAATGTTTTTTTGCCAAGCCATGGGATGATTGGACGAAGCAACCAGAATCAGATAGTTACGATGAAAGGGCAGGGCAACCAGGTCCAGCGCCGGAGACGGCTCGCCCATGATGGCCATGTCTACGTCATTACGTTCGAGTCCTGCGAGGACGTCTTTGCGGTTGGCAATGTTTAAATGGATTTTGACCCGGGGATGTTTATTCAAAAATCGGGAAAGCAATTCCACGGCAAAAGCATTGGCGGTGGAGGTCACGGAAATGCGGAGGAGTCCGTCTTCTATATCCCGTAAATGCTCCAGAGAGCGTTTCAGGTTTTCCAGTTCTGTACCGATTAGTGCGCCGGAGCGGAGAACCTGTGCTCCGGCATCGGTCAGGTAGACTTTTTTGCCGACCTGTTCGGTCACGGGCAAACCAATTTCCTGTTCGAGTTTGCGTACCTGCAGATACACCGCTGATTGAGTGAGATGCAACTGGTTGGCGGCTTTCGTGTAGGATCCAGTCGCTTCTAACATGCCCAGAATCTCCAGTTGGCGCAGGGTCAGGTTTCTCATGAATGGATCTCCTTAAGTGCAGGGGCTGCGGCCTTAATAATATATTTTATCTATTATATGCATATGAATTAATCGTTTTTTATAATGATTTTTGTAGTGTACTGTCTGTTGACTTCTCAATCAATTTAAGGAAAGGAACATGGACCAGTCCTCACGTTATGCCGATCTCTCTTTGCGCGAAGAAGATCTGATCGCCGGTGGCAAGCACATACTGGTTGCCTACAAAATGAAACCCAAAGCAGGATATGGCTATCTTGCATCAGCCGCGCACTTTGCGGCGGAATCCTCAACCGGAACCAATGTGGAAGTATCGACTACAGATGATTTCACCAAGGGCGTGGATGCTCTGGTTTATCACATTGACGAAGCCACCGAGGATATGCGTATTGCCTATCCTATGGATCTGTTTGACCGCAACATTCTCGACGGGCGCATGATGATTGTGTCCTTTCTCACGCTGGCTATCGGTAATAACCAGGGCATGGGGGATATTGCGCATGCCAAAATGATCGATATCTTTTTCCCCCCTCGGGCAATACAACTGTTTGATGGTCCTGCCAGGGATATTTCTGATTTATGGCGGATTCTGGGTCGGCCCATCAAAGATGGCGGCTATATTGCCGGCACCATCATCAAGCCGAAACTTGGCCTGCGGCCAGAACCCTTTGCGGAAGCCGCTTATCAGTTCTGGTTGGGCGGTGATTTCATCAAGAACGATGAGCCTCAGGGAAATCAGGTGTTTTCTCCCTTGAAAAAAACCATTCCGCTGGTTGCCGATGCGATGAAGCGTGCCATGGACAAGACCGGGCAGCCCAAGCTTTTTTCCGCCAATATCACGGCCGATGATCATTATGAAATGTGTGCCCGTGCTGACTATATTCTCGGTATTTTTGGTCCGGACGCTGACAAAGTGGCCTTCCTCGTGGACGGTTTTGTCGGTGGTCCCGGCATGATCACGACGGCACGCCGCCAATATCCCGGCCAATATCTCCATTATCACCGGGCCGGACATGGCATGATCACCTCACCCTCAGCCCTGCGCGGATACACTGCTTTCGTGCTGGCTAAAATTTCCCGTCTGCAGGGGGCATCCGGCATCCACGTCGGTACCATGGGTTACGGCAAAATGGAAGGCGAAAATGACGATCGCAACATCGCCTACATGATTGAACGCGATGAGTGTCAGGGTCCGGTGTACTACCAGAAGTGGTATGGCATGAAACCCACTACACCGATCATTTCTGGTGGCATGAACGCACTGCGCCTGCCCGGATTTTTCGAAAATCTGGGCCACGGTAATGTGATCAATACTGCCGGCGGTGGTGCTTATGGTCACATTGACAGCCCGGCGGCCGGAGCCATCTCCCTGCGCCAGGCCTATGAATGCTGGAAAGCCAAGGCGGATCCCATTGAATGGGCCAAGGAGCACAAGGAGTTTGCGGGTGCTTTTGCGTCCTTCCCGCAAGATGCGGATCAACTTTACCCGGGTTGGCGGGATAAAATCGGTGCGCATCGATAAGGTATTGTTGTAGCGGTGAGTCATCACCCAATGCCGTAGGCCGAAATCTCGCCGTTCGCAGATTTCGGCCTGTTTTCTTTTTGCGTGATTCCAGCTACCGCTGGAATGGAGATCTGCACATGAACCCTGGTGATCCGATATACGATTACATGGTCAACAAGGAGCCTTATTATCATCCGCAAGGGGATGAGATTGCCCTGTTTACCGCTGCCTATGCCCGGCGCTTGCCGGTCATGATCAAAGGCCCCACGGGCTGCGGCAAATCCCGATTCGTCGAATACATGGCCTGGAAACTGGGTAAGCCCCTGATCACGGTGGCTTGCAATGAAGATATGACCGCTGCAGATCTGGTTGGCCGCTGGCTCCTGGATGCAGAGGGGACCCGCTGGCAGGATGGTCCGCTCACGGTGGCAGCTCGCTATGGTGCCATCTGCTATCTGGATGAAATTGTCGAAGCCCGACAGGATAGTACCGTGGTCATCCACCCCCTGACTGACCATCGTCGCCAGCTCCCGCTGGACAAAAAAGGGGAACTGATTCAGGCGCACGCTGATTTCCAGCTGGTGATTTCCTACAATCCGGGCTATCAGTCCTTGATGAAAGACCTCAAACAGTCCACCAAACAGCGTTTCGCCGCTTTTCGCTTTGATTATCCGGAAACAAAGGTGGAAACAGAAATCCTGGTCCGTGAAGTGGGTATTCCTGAACAGACTGCGGAACAATTGGTTGCCCTGGCCAAAAGTTCCCGTAACCTGAAAGGACATGGCATGGATGAAGGAATATCGACACGCTTGCTGGTTTACGCAGCATCGCTCATTGCCGATGGGGTGCCCGCAACACGCGCCTGCAGGATGGCGCTGATGGACCCGATTACGGATGACGAGGACATACGCAGCACACTGGAGCATGCCATCGATGCCACCTTCAACTGACGCAAAAACCGGGTCAGCGATTCCGCCCGACGAGGACTACTGGCGGCGTCATCTGGACTGTGCTTTTAGCTCAGTGCAGGCGGTTTTTGCGGACTGCTTCACGATTGCCGCTGCGCAGTGGCAGGAGCAGGAATTGTTCGCTTATGTAGATGCTGCCCGCTTTTTGTGCAAATTGGGGCGGGGTGCCGAGCCGGTGATGGCCTTTCTGGAAGGCTGGCCGGAAGTGGCCGCTGCTGCCGGTCACGACTGTATCGATCCGGTTTTGCAGTGGGTGGCGAAAATCCAGCGTTCGCCCAATGGTGATGTTATCGGATTGTTTTTCCAGACGCTTCCTGCCGTTACCCGGGCTTTGCCCAACCAGACGCTGCTTCGCGACTATCTCGATTTGCTGACGGATATTGCCGAACGCAGCAGCGCCTCCATCCATGGCCGCCACGCCATTCTCCCCAGCCGCGCTTTGCCTGAATTCATTCGCCTGGCGGCCGAACTCCTGCAAAAAGTGAATCTGGAGGGACTGCAGACCTGGGCAGAATACGGGTTGCGCTATTATGCCAGTAACCCCGAACGTCAGGCGGATTATTTTGCCCTGCAAAGTGCAGACAGTCGGGCCATTTTTCAGGAGCAGCGCGATGGGACCCTGCTGCGCAGCCACGAGCGTGAGATGGACCTGTATTTGCGGGCCCTCTGGGATGAACCCGCCATGCTGGTCCCGTATTCGGAAGCTTTTGATCATTTGCGTCGGCCCCAGCCTTACCTGGATTCCCTGGGTATGCATCTGCCGGACCTGTACCATGATCGGGAGGGTATATCGGGCCTGGATCAATACCGTCTGGCCCTCGCCCATCTTGCCGCTCATCGCCGCTACAGTCAGGCGCTCCTTGCCGATAACTGGAGTCCCTTTCAGCGCTTGTACATCGAATATTTTGAAGATGCGCGCGTGGACACCCTGATTTTGCGGCGTTTCCCCGGGCTTCGGACGCTGATGCTGCAATTGCATCCCCATCCCGAGGAAGATGCCTGCGATTCCGGGCAGGAATCCTGCATACGTCATCGTCTGACCCTGTTTTCCCGAGCCGTTCTCGATCCTGAGCATGGTTACCAGAACCCCGTCCTCCGGCAATTTGTGCAGCGCTTTCACGAGCAAATGCTGAACAGCTCGGGCAGCACCCACAGCATTGCGGAACTCGCCCTGGAATATCTCATTCAGACACGCCTGCCGAGTGACAGTTTTGCCAAGATTTATTTTACCGATACGGAAGTGTCCTACCGGGATGACAACCGCCACCTCTGGCAGTTTATTGATGGCGATCAGGAAAGTGAGGAGGAAAGCAGCCGGGCCGAGACGGTATCGGAAAATGAATGGACGCTGGTCCGGCACTATCCCGAGTGGGATTACCGATCGCAACATTACCTACCGGATTGGGTCAGTCTCTACGAGCATCTGCATCCTCAAGGTTCTGCCAGCGATATCCTGCAGATATTGCAGAAACACGCCGCTTTGGCCAAGCGCCTTGAGCGGCTGCTGGACATGCTGAAACCGCAGGATCGCGAACGCCTGCGCCGTCAGGAAGAGGGGTCCGATCTGGATTTGGACTGGGCGCTGCGTTCCTGGGTAGATTATCGCTGTCGACAAAATGTCGATCCGCGCATCAACGAAAGTTTCCGCCACGCACGAAGGAATCTTTCGGTGAGTCTGCTGCTGGATCTTTCCGAATCGCTGAATGATCCGGTTGAGGGTGCAGGCTCAGGACCTACCATCCTTTCCCTGGCCCAGGAAGCCGTTACACTGCTAGCCTGGGCGATTGACCGCCTGGGTGACCCCTTTGCCATTTCCGGCTTTTATTCCAACACCCGTCATGAGTTGCGCTACTGGCATATCAAGGGATTTTCTGAACCTTGGCAGGATGCAGTCTACGCACGGCTCGCAGCGCTCCGTGCCGCCTATTCTACGCGCATGGGTGCGGCCTTGCGTCACGCCGGACACTATCTGTCCGGTCAATCTGCCGACAAGCGCCTGCTTCTGATCCTGACCGATGGGCAACCGGCCGACATCGATGTGGATGATCCGGATTACTTGCTGGCAGATACCCGTCGCGCCGTTCTGGAGCTGGAGGAGAAGGGCATTTTTTGCCATTGCATCAGCCTTGATCCACATGCAGACGAATACGTACGAAAAATTTTTGGTAATCGATTCAGCATTATTGATCGGATTGAATCGTTGCCGGAAAGATTGCCGGAGATTTTTTTAAGCCTGACCCATTGAATGGCTTCATCCTAACGGCAGTTGCCGTGGGTGCTTTGCAGCGACTTTTGTTCCGGGCCGTTGTTGTTCTTGGCGAAATCCTGCGCCCTTCAGGAGAGCTGTCTGAGCCCGAAGGGCGAGTTCTCTCCTGACAGCAGGATGAGCCCTAGAACAACAGGCAAGGAACAATGGAGCAAAAAGCACCCACGGCAACTGCCGTTTTTAGCTTCATACGTTAATATGGACACGCCGTCCATTTTAACGGACAATCCGAGGCATGAAACAGCTTGCTCAACGTTTGCGTCAGCTTCGCGAAGACCGACAACTTTCCCTGCGTGCCCTGGGAGAAATGGCCGGGGTCTCTTCCAGTGCGCTATCCCAGATTGAAGCTGAGCAGGTTTCCCCCTCCATTGCCACGCTTGAGAAAATTTGCACTGCCTTGGGGCTCAGGATTGCCGCACTCCTGGATGAACCGGATAGTGAAGCATCCCCGCTCATTCTCCGTGCCGGACAAAGACGTCGGGTCTATAGTTCAGGGTCGCATGCCACGATTGAACCACTGGCACGAGGATTTTCCCGAAAAAAAATGCAACCGCTGCTGGTCACGCTGGATGCAGGTGGAGAATGTGGAGACCACCCTTATAGTAGTGCCGATGGGGAAGAGTTCGCCATGCTCATCAAGGGAAGCGCGCGCTTTGAACAGCAAGGTTCCAGCTTTGATCTGGATGAGGGGGATGCCGTCTACTATGACCCGCGTCTTTCCCATAACTGGCATAATTTGCATGAATTGCCATCCGTGCTTTTGATCGTGGTGGCGCAGTGAACTCCGGCGACTGTCTGCTTTGGGTCCTGTATGCGTCACTGTTGTCTTTATTGCCGACAGTGCTGGTGGCAATTCCCGCATTGCCAATCCGCTGGAAACGTTCCCTGGGTTTTCTGCTGACCGTTGCATTTTGCCTGCTACTCATCGTGGTCGGCATACATGCGCTGGCAAGCCCTGCGCTCCATGCAAGTATCCCGGGGCCACTCACCGATCTTGCCTGGCAATTCACCCTCGACCCGCTCTCCGGTTTTTTTCTGTTGGTGCTGGGATCTGTGGGATTTGCGGCGTCCTTGCATGCTATTGGTTATTTCCATCATGGCAGCCAGAGCAAGCTGAAACAGGTGCTATTGCCTTATCCGGTTTTTGTGACGGCCATGGTTTGGGTATTGCTGGCAGCCAATGCCTACACATTCCTTGTGGCCTGGGAACTGATGGCCCTGAGTTCAACATTTCTTATCCTGGTCGAAGGCCAGGACCAGCGTCGGCAGCAAGCCGCCTATCTGTATTTACTGATCGCGCATCTCGGTGCCCTGGCCCTTTTTGTCGCTTTTGCCTTGCTGAGTCATGGTGATCTGATCATCAACGGGAATTTTCAGCGCATGGCACAATCGCCCTATTCTCCTGTGGTCGCCAATGCGGTTTTTGGGCTCACCTTGCTGGGCTTTGGTGCAAAACTGGGGCTTCTGCCACTTCATGCCTGGCTTCCAGAGGCGCATCCGGCGGCGCCATCGCCGGTTTCGGCACTGATGAGTGGGGCCATGTTGCCCGTTGCGGTCTATGGCCTGCTGCGGATTGACTGGCAAATTCTTCCGGCGGGCGCGGGGTGGTGGGGTCCGCTTTGGCTGGGACTGGGTTTAAGCTCTGCACTTTTTGCCGTTTTGTATTCGGCACTGCAAACCGACATGAAGCGGCTGCTGGCTTATTCCTCCATGGAAAATATGGGACTTATCCTGATCGCTCTCGGTCTTTCCCGAATTTTTGCCGAGCAAAATCTGTGGCCCCTGGCCGCTCTCGCCTTGATAGCGGGTTTATTTCAAGTGCTGAATCACGCTTTTTTCAAGAGCTTGCTTTTTCTGGGAAGCGGCAGCGTCCTACACGCTACAGGCACCCTGGAAATGTCCCATTTGGGTGGCCTGATTCGCTCCATGCCGCAGACGGCTTTTCTGGTGCTCATTGGCATTTTTGCCCTTGCCGGATTGCCGCCGTTGAATGGTTTTGCTTCGGAATGGCTGTTACTTCAGGCCTTCCTGTTGGCTCCCAGCTTGCCATCAGGAATGCTACGGGCCATTCTTCCCCTGGCCGCCGCAGGTGTTGTGCTGGTTACTGCTGTGGCGGCATTTGCCATCGTCAAATTTTATGGGATCGCTTTTCTGGGGCGGGCGCGTAGTGCGGTCGCCAAACAGGAGGCCGGGATCTGGGAGCGCGCCAGCATGGCCTTTTTGGCCCTGTTCTGCGTCCTGCTCGGTGTGTTTCCGGGCCGCGTAGTAGACAGTTTGTCGCACATAACGGCTCTGTTGTTACATGGCAGCCAAATAGCCCACCAAAGCGCGCTGGCGCTCACACCGATTTCGGCGCAGCGGGCCAGTTATCTCCCCGGCGTTTTTCTTTTGGGAATCGCACTGTCCATTGCGGTCGTTTTTGTACTGGTTTGGTGGCGTTTCGGTCGCTCCCTGCGCCGTGCCCCCGTATGGTCCTGTGGTTTTGCAGCAGATTATAGTGCCCAAACACAAGACAGTCCGACCGGTTTCAGCCAGCCTCTGCTCAGAATTTTTGGCGTTTCCTTAAGCACGCTCAGAAACCGCCAGGGCGGGAGAAACACCCTCCCGGTGCAAATTCCTGATCCTTTCTGGAAAGGTTTTTACCTGCCCTGGGGTCGTGTCACCCTGTGGATTGCCGGAGGGATCAGCAGATTACAGCATGGTCGCATCACCTCTTATCTGCTGTATTCTTTTCTGACCCTGATTGTCCTTCTGGTGTTTTTTCGGTGAATACAAGAGGGCGAGGCTTCAATGACTAGTCTGATCAGCTGGCGGGATCAATGCTTCCAGATCCTTTTTGTCGTCGCGGCGGCTCCACTTCTGGCGGGTTGGCTGCAGACGGTCCGGGCACTTTTGCAAAATCGGCGTTCTGCAGGGGTTCTCCAGCCCTATCGTGATCTTTTTCGATTGTTTCATAAGGAAACTCTGATTCCTGAACAATCTTCCTGGCTGTTTCAGTTTGCACCCTATGTCATGTTCGGAGCCAAGATCATGGCGGTGGCCATCGTGCCCATCATTGCCAATGGCTTGCCTCTGGCCAGTGCTGCCGATGTCATTGCGCTGGTGGGTCTGCTGGCCGTGGCGCGCATTTTTCAGGTGCTGGCGGCCATGGATACGGGAACAGCTTTTGGCAGTTATGGGGCGCATCGTGAAATGCTGATTTCCGCATTGGCAGAACCGGCCTTACTGGCGGCACTGTTTACCGCCTCTTTATTGGCCCGATCCACATCGCTTGTGCAGATTGTTCATCTGAGTCAAATACAGTTATTTTCCATTCATCCCAGCATGGTTTTTGCCGCCATCGCATTTGGCTTTGTTCTGCTCGTGGAAAACGCCAGAATTCCGGTGGACAATCCGGCAACGCACCTCGAACTGACCATGATTCACGAAGCGATGGTGCTGGAGTATTCAGGACGGCACCTGGCACTGCTCGAATGGGCGGCACAACTCAAGCTGTTTTTATATATGACCATTGGTTTCGCCCTGTTCCTGCCCTGGGGAATTGCTGCAAAACCGTCGCTGACAAGCCTGGTCATTGCTGCAGGACTGGTTCTCGTCAAACTGTTTTTTGCGGTTGTGGTTCTGGCGCTGGTGGAAACCTTACTGGCAAAAAAACGGCTTTTTCGGGTCCCTGAGTTCGCCATCACCGGCTTCCTTTTCGGAGTCATCGGTTTATTGAGTCACTTCATGCTGGGGTCATGATCATGCATTCCATTCTTGCCCATAGCGCGATTATCAGCCCCGTGTTGAGAATTCTCGCGGCCTGGATGTTGGTACTCAGTTTCGCCCTGCTTGCGCAAAGACGGCTGCTGAGTCTTATTCGCCTGCTTGCCTGGCAGGGTGTCACCCTGGCGGTGGGTACGGCCCTCGTCGCGCAGTTAACGGGTGATCCCATCCTCTGGGTTTCGGCGGTGTTGACCTTGTCCATCAAGGGAATTCTCATGCCCTATGTCTTGCATTATCTGTTGCGTCGTCTGCAGGTGCGCGGTGATGTCGAGATGACACTCAATGTCCCTAGTACGCAACTGCTGGGTATTTTACTGGTGGTATTTGCATTTTCCATTGCCGCCCCTCTGGATGGATATTTGCCCGCCGCGACCCATGGCATGCTAGGGATTGCCCTGGCCGCATTTTTGCTGTCGTTCCTGATGATGATTACCCGCCGCAAGGCGATCTCCCAGATCGTGGGCTTTCTGGCCATGGATAACGCCCTGTTTTTCGCCGCCACCAGTGCAACACTGGGGATGCCGCTGATCGTCGAATTGGGTATTGCCCTGGATACCCTGATCGGGTTGGTGGTGATTGGCGTCTTTTTCTTTCAGATCCGCGACACTTTCGACAGTCTCGATCTGCATTATCTGGAACATATCCGGGAGGATAAATGATCATCTTCTGGGTGCTGGTTCTGGCTGGTGCCGGAGTTCCCTTACTGGCGTTTTTGGGCAGCGGGCGACGCGGAGCCAGACTGTTTCTGCTGCTTAATTTTCTGGTGTTGATCGCCTGTGTGGTTATGTCCGTGCAAGTGGCTACCGAGGGCATCATCCGGGCAGGCGGCGATGAATTCCGGGTGGACGCCTTTTCCCTGTTACTGGCACTGGTCAACAGTACGGTCGGCTTTTCCATTGCCTGGTTTTCACACAGCTACTTTTTGAAAGAAGTACAGCATCATGGTTTGTCCGCAGGGCAACAAAAGCTGTACCACAGTATGTTCCAGCTTTTTCTATTTACCATGTTGCTCGCTGTGCTCACCAACAACATGGGGATTCTCTGGGTGGCTCTGGAAGGGGCGACCCTGTCCAGTGTGCTGCTGGTCAGTCTGATGCGTAAGCCGCAAGGTCTGGAGGCCGCATGGAAATACTTCATTCTCTGTGGCGTCGGGCTCGCCATGGCGCTGTTGGGAACGGTGTTACTGTATTTTGCGGCGGAACCCGCACTGGGTGCAGGTAGTGATGCCTTACTTTGGTCACAATTGCATGCCCATTCTGCCGCGCTCAATTCCGGGGTGCTGACCATTGCCTTTATTTTTGTGCTCGTGGGCTTTGGAACCAAGGTTGGTCTGGCCCCCCTGCACAGTTGGTTACCCGATGCCCATGCGGCAGGACCCAGTTCTGCATCCGCCGCCTTGTCCGCTTTGCTGCTGAATGTGGCGCTGTATGCCATCCTGCGTTTTAAAAGTCTCCTGTCCGGCCCTGTGGCCGGGCCTTTCACTGGGCATCTGCTGATGGGCTTCGGTCTTCTGACCCTGTTGCTTGCTGCCTTTTCCATGTTTCGGCAACAGGACGTCAAACGTCTTTTTGCCTACTCTTCCATGGAGCACATGGCACTGATCACTTTTGCTTTTGGTTTGGGCGGACCGCTGGCGGTTTTTGCGGGTATGCTCCACATGCTGGGACATAGTTTGGCAAAATCCTCGGTGTTTTTTGCTACCGGGCAGGCCAGCCAGGAAGCTGGCACTCAGGACATTTCCGCACTGAACGGCTTGATGCATTCCCGGCCCGTCTTGGGCTGGAGTGTCCTCCTGTCGGTGCTGGCGATTCTGGGTATGCCTCCGGGTTCCCTGTTTTTCAGTGAGATTCTGATCCTTGCCAGTGCGGTACAACAATCCTGGCAAACCCTGCCTTTTCTTCTGCTCGGCCTGGGCACCGTATTTGCGGCAATATACCCGCGCCTGCAGAGCATGCTCCTGGCCCCCGCCAATTCTCTCCCCCATCGGCAAAGCGGGGTGGGCGGGCTTTTGCCGGTTTTTTTTCAAATATCCCTGGTGGTGATTCTGGGGGTGGCGATCCCCGGGCAAATAGAGCTATGGCTGCATGACGTTGCAGGAATTGTCCAATGACTGAACTTGGTTCTGATACTTTGCCCTCTGTGGGCCAGTGGCAACAAATTCTGACTGCGCCACCCGTCTGGCAGGTCAAGGTGCAGACTGCATCCTGGACAAGTGCCGCGCTGGCGCTGCGCGATCAGGGCGGGCGTTTGCTGGGATTGTGGGGAGAGGCGGGCCATGAAAATGCATTTTTTTACATACATGCGCTGGGCCTTGGTTCAACCGGATATTTGTGGATCACTCTGACGGTGCAATCCAGCGAGGGACAATTTCCCTCGCTGGCCGACATTTTTCCCGCTGCCTCGCGGATGGAGCGGGCCCTGTACGATCTTACGGGAATCAGGGCGGCGGGGAATGCCGATACCAGGCCATGGCTCCGCCATCAGTGCTGGCCAGCGGGGATTTTTCCACTGCGGGAGGGTCAACTGGATGACAGATCCTTCGGCATGGATGGTGATGCCGATTATCCTTTTCAATTGATTGATAGCGTGGATGTCCACCAGATCCCGGTGGGACCGGTACACGCGGGCACCATTGAGCCCGGACACTTTCGTTTTTCGTGTATCGGTGAACAAATTCTGCGTCTGGAAGAACGATTGGGATACACGCACAAGGGCGTCGAACGCCTTTTCCAAGATCGGGATGTGTTTGCGGGTGCGCGTCTGGCAGGACGCATCAGTGGTGACACTACAGCGGGTTATGCCTGGGCCTACTGCATGGCGGTGGAATCCATTGCCCGATGCGCAATCCCGCCTCGTGCAGCAGCTTTGCGTGCTGTTTGCCTGGAACGGGAGCGCATGGCCAACCATCTGGGTGATCTTGCCGCTCTGGGAAATGACGCTGGCTTCGCCTTCTGTCAGTCACAATTTCTGTTTATCAAGGAAAGCCTGCTCCGCGAAAACCGGGAAATTTTCGGACACCGCTATTTGATGGACTGCATTATTCCCGGTGGCGTCGCTTTTGATCTGAACTCCGCGCAAACAGCCTCAATTCGGAGTAACAGTGAATCCTGGCAGCGCACCGTGCAGCGTTTGGACCTCCTCTTGCAGGAGCATTCCGGTCTGCGGGATCGCCTGGTGGGTACAGGAAAAATTGTGCCACCCCGTGCTGCAGCACTCGGTATGGCGGGGCTTGCCGGCCGCGCCAGTGGTCAGGCCTGGGATTTGCGGGTCCAGTTTCCCCATGCGCCTTATCAGAATCTGGATGTTTCCATGCAGCTTTCCCCGGAAGGTGACGTGGCCGCACGTTGGCAATTGCGCTTTTTAGAGTTCTATGAGTCTCTGCGTCTGCAGACCCGGTTGTTGATGGAACTGCCCGGGGGAGCAGTCAGTACAACCATTCCGGAAAGCATCCCCGATGGCGAAGGCTTGGGCATCGTCGAAGCCTGGCGCGGCGAGGTGTTTGTCGCCCTATCTGTGGAAAACGCCCGTATCAAACGCTGCCACCCCCACGATCCCTCGTGGGTCCTGTGGCCGGTCCTTGAGGAGGCCGTGCTGAACGATATTGTCGCCGACTTTCCACTGATCAATAAATCGTTCAATTTGAGTTACAGCGGACATGATTTATAGCGTGTCAGCACCCGGAGGATATTGGCAATGTATCGCATACTGAAAGAAATCTGGCGACTGGGGAAACCGGGTAAAAAAATCATTCCCGCCAAAGGGCAGGGGCCATTCCGCCGGAGTGCCGCCATTCGCCATGTGGATGCAGGATCCTGCAATGCTTGTGAGCTGGAAATTCAGGCACTTTCGGGTCCACATTATGGCTTGGAGCAAGTCGGGTTGAGCCTGACAGCGTCGCCGCGCCATGCTGATTTGTTGATGGTAACCGGCCCGGTCAGCCGACATATGGCGACAGCGCTGCAAGACACGTTTTCAGCCATGCCAAATCCCAAAAAGGTCGTGGCCATAGGGGATTGCGCCTGTACGGGCGGCATATTCGCCGGGAGTTATGCCGTTGTCGGCGCGGTAGAAAAAGTGCTCCCCGTAGCCGGGCAATGTCCGGGCTGCCCACCTACACCCGAAGCGATTCGGCAAACATTGGTTCAGGTAGCCCGGCAGACACGATCCTGACGGGATTGGTGGGAATTCGTATTTTAAGGGGAATCCGTATCGCGCTGGCAACGGTTGCCCATCAAAACCCAGTGTCAGTTGGGTTTGTGGGTGCAGTGCCGTGTACAGTCTGCATTGCCCTGAAATGGGCGCACCGTTTATCGACACCTGTTATTTGCTCGGGATTTTGATTCCCACCGTGCTCGGCGCACTACTCGGGAAAACATTGTTGCGTTGGTAATGCGCCTGTTGCCGCCCAACCCCCAGGGGGCGGTATTGGGTAGCTTATTGGTGTCAGGTGTTTCCGTTCGGAAGCTTCTGACCAGAAAAGTATGCACCACACCTCACAGCCAAAGTGTACGAATGGGATACTGCCTGATAGCGGGGTCAGGGGTGACCAAGGTCAGTCCACGTTCGATGGCCTGACAAATCAGCATGCGGTCGAAAGGATCCCGATGAATGGGCGGTAGTTGCGGAAGATGACGCAGGTCGGTATCCGACAGCGCTATGCGTCGAAAATCCACTGCCTCGATTTGGCGGAGCATATAGTCAAAAACCGATTCGGAACCGCTTTCGATAATCAGCTTGCCGCTCGTGTGCTTCACCAGAATTTCCCAAATGGTGACCACGCTTATACAAACCTCCATATCCTCGGCGATATGGCTGCGTGCTGTAGCCGGAATCTTTTCTGTCTGTGCCAACCACCAGATCAGGGTACAAGTATCCAGCAGCAGCATCAGGTTTTGTCCGGTCTCGCCCCGCTCTCCTGTCCATTTGGGCGCCGGCTAAGCTATTGGAGTTATTGACAACTTCATTCAGCGCAAATGAGGTATCTTGAGTCTCGAGATGTGACCGGGAACGCTCGAAGCCGACCAGTCGCAACGGGTTACTTGCGCTGCGCTATTTTTTACAGCGGTTCCGGTATTCCCGTCGCGGCCTTTAGCCAGCGCCTGGCTATGTTCGAATCGATGGCTTTGCCGGCGGGCAAATGTTGGTTGAGCCAGTCTGTAAAGGAGCCTTGGACCTGCTCGAAAGGGCGATCGGTCATTTGCCCGTAAATCTGCAGGTAATCATGTCCGCCATCATGGCCCAGTAACCAGGGTTGATCGACAATCAGGACCGGGGTTCCTGCCGGAACGCGCGCAAATAGTGCTTCGATATTTTCTGGATAGAGGCGGATGCAGCCGTGACTGACGCGCATGCCGACCCCCCAGGGCTTGTTGGTGCCGTGCAGCAGGTAACCGGGAATAGCCAGGCGCAGGGCGAACAGTCCCAGTGGATTGTCTGGACCGGCAGGAACCACTGCTGGCAAAGGATCTCCGTTTTCTGCATGTTCCTTGCGAATGCTTTCCGGTGGTGTCCAGCTGGGATTTGCCACTTTGGCGGTAATGCGGGTCTTGCCCAGGGGTGTCCCCCAACCTTCGCGACCTATGCCGATGGGATAAGTGATTACTTCCGGGGCCTGTCCAGCGACAGTGGGCGGATAATAAAACAACCGCATGGCCGCCAGATTGATCACTATGCCCTGACGCGGGGCATCGGGCAGCACATATTCGCTGGGAAGAATGATGCGGCTGCCAGCGCCGGGTAACCAGGGGTCCACCTGTGGATTTGCGGCAGTAATCTGGTCATAACCCAGGTCATATTTACGGGCAATGTCGGAAAGTGTGTCTTCATGTCGGGCGCTGATGCTCTGGATAGCGCCGACGATATTGTCTCCAGGGGGTGGCAGCAGATACGTGCTGCTCCAGGCGGGAGCACTCAAGACTGTCAGCATTAAACCCAAAAAAGACAGGATAACTGCGGAACGATTTATGGGCATATGTCTGTCCTTGAAAACAGGGTGTAAATTTTACCATAGCGCAAAAAATGACTGCGCTGCTGATGCGGAAACAGTTCGCCCATGCCGTAGGCCCCCAGTATGGGCAACTCGGGATATTGCTCGCGCCAGATACACAGATCTTGATCTTCCTGACCAAAAAATGCCGCATCCCGACCAATGGAGCTGGAAATCCAGGCGAAGGTGGGCTCTTGGGTGCTGGCGGATAATTGTTCCAGAGCAATGCGGGTGTCACGCTCGGCAATGGCAGGATCGCGCAGGCTGAGAAAGGCCCGTGAGTGTTCCGCCAGTGGTCTTTCCAGCCAGAGCCCGCTTCGATTCAGGTCGGTGGCGCTAATGTGCAGTAATTCCGGCGGAGCTCCAGGGGCAGCATCGGCGCGAATCTCCCCCATGAGCAGGCGCTCCAGGGGCAGGCGACTGTCCTTGCGGATACTGACCGGAATATTCTGGGCCAGCAGGGGGAGCGCCAGATAACGTTCCAACTGCAGCAGCAAGCTGCCCTCCTGAAGATGGACCGGGAGTGGGGCACTCAGGGTGCGCAGTCCTGCGGACCAGACGCTTTGGGATGGCTGGATGCCCTGAAAGGCAATTTCCAGAATATTCCGTGGGCTAGCTTGATACCAGAAGCGCCCGCTGCGACTACTGAGACTGCCAAAGCGCGGTGATTGCTGCAACCATTCGCCCTGGAGCTGCTCCAGTCTTCCCCAACTGAATGTCACCAAGTCGGGGTCGGGAATCTGGGGGGTAAAACCCAGCGGCGCGCTCAGGAGGAGAACGGCACAGGCATTTTCCCCCAACGCCGAATCTCTTTCGGTAAATATCCCCGGAAAAGTCCCTGTCGCAATTTGCAGGCAGGACAGTGCACGCATCTGGGACAGCAGTAATGCTGGACTCACCGGAGCAAGGGTGGGGCTGAACAAGAACAAAGCGGCAGTGATGGCTTCACCGGAGAGTTTTTCGCGGGCCTCGGCAATGGCCGATTGAAGGAGTTCTCCGGGTGGCCGGTTACCGCGCGCGAAGCCGCTGGCTACTGGCTTTGATGGGCCCACAGTACCTTGTCAGGCCATGCGCAGCAACTGAACAGCGCGCAGCGTTCACAATGAGGGCGACGTGCCGTACAGGTATAGCGGCCATGCAGAATGAGCAGATGGTGAGCATCCTGAATATATTCAGCGGGAACCTTTTTGAGTAGAGCCTGTTCTACGGCGAGAGGGGTTTTACCCGGAGCAATACCAATCCGATTGCCTACCCGGAATATATGGGTATCCACGGCGATGGTGGGTTGTCCAAATTGGGTATTGAGTACCACATTGGCGGTTTTGCGGCCCACGCCGGGGAGTGCTTCCAGAGCGTGACGATCTGGGGGTACTTCGCCGTGATGCTGAGCAATCAGTTGCTCGGCCAGGCCATGCACATGACGGGCCTTGGCATTGAAAAGTCCGAGGCGACGAATATGATTTTTAATGCCCTCTTCACCGAGTGCGGCCATGCTGAAGGCATCGGGCGCCTCTGCAAATAAAGTCGCCGTACACAAATTGACCACCTTGTCGGTGCTTTGGGCGGAAAGAACTACGGCTACCAGCAACTGAAAGGCGCTGGCGTACTGCAATTCGGTTTTGGGTTCGGGGATGCTGGCGCGGAGCGCGGCAAAGCACTGCTTGATGTGTTTGGCATCCATAGCGCTAATTTGGAAATCGGGGGCTGAACCGGTGATCCGGCCCCCGATTATTGGGCTCAGACGTGACGATAACGACCGATTTCGGGCGCTTCGGCACGGGGATGGTTGGCCGCTACGGCATTGGCTGCGGCAATCCATTCTTCATGATCGTGTTCCAGAGCATGCAGCATATCATGGTCCAACTTGGGCAAAATGCTGCCTTTGATGAGTTCGCCCAGATCCAGCATGCGCGTGGCAATGGCATAACCATGCAGGTGGAAGTCATGATCGGCGTGGGTGCCGAAATGATCACTTGCGAAAAGCACACCCTTGGCGGCGTTGAGATCGGCGTCGTTCATGACGTAATCCTTGGCCCATTTGTACCATTCTTCAAAGTATTTTTCCTGGGCTTCAATACTCCAGTTGTGGGCTTCAAAAAAGGCAAAAACAGAAACGCGGTTGGCTTTACCGGAAAAGGGAAAATGACCTGACATCGTGCGACTCCTCATGCATGTGGGAAAAAAGTCATTGGAGCATTGTAGCGGTTTATGGCTACGGTGCAACGCAAAAGCTTTTTTGTGGGGATAATGATCTCCAATGACCCCTTGATTATTCTCAAAATGAATAGGCCAGAATTTACTGCGCAGATTTGCGGCGCTCCAGAATCTGGCGATAAAGCTCCAGGTAGGACAGTGCAGCGTGTTCCCAACTGTGGTTCGCGGCCATGGCCTGTTTCTGGAGATGTCGCCATGCGGCTTTTTCCCGATGCAGCGCTGCAGCCCTGAGGACGGCATGGTGAAGATCATCACTATGGGCAAAGCTGAATACGAAGCCGTTGCGTTCTTCATCCCGGGCAAAGTCGCCGGCATCGACGACGGTGTCGGCCAAGCCGCCGGTATGATGGACGATGGGCAGCGTCCCATAACGTAAGCTGTACATCTGGTTGAGGCCACAGGGCTCAAAGCGCGAGGGCATGAGAAAAGCATCCACACCCGCTTCAATCCGGTGTGACAGCCCTTCGTCAAAGGCGATGCGCACGGCGAGACGCCCCGGATGAACAGCCGCCAGTTCCTCAAGCCGCGCTTCAAAGTATTTCTCGCCACTGCCCAGAATAATCACCTGCATCCCACGCTGGAGGAGATCGGGCAAAATATCCAGAACCATATCGACGCCTTTTTGCTCTACCAGCCGACTGATCATGCCCAGCAGAAAAACATCGGGCTGGGCTTCAAGCCCGAGACTCTGCTGCAGCTGGGCTTTGCACTGACTTTTTCCGACCAGGCTGCGGGCATTGTAGTGCGCAGGAAGATAAGGATCAGCATGGGGGTTCCAGTGGACTTCATCTATTCCATTAAGAATGCCGGTGAGTTGCGCGGAGCGCTGCTGCAGGAGGCCTTGCAGTCCCATGCCAAAGGCTTCCGTCTGAATTTCCCGGGCGTAGGTAGGACTGACTGTGCTGATCTGGTCGCTGTAGATCAAGCCCGCCTTGATGAAGGAAAAAGCCCCGTAAAGTTCGGTTCCCTGCCAATGAAAATCTTCGGCAGGAAGATGTAATTCTGCCATGATGGCGGGATCAAAGCGGCCCTGATAGGCGAGGTTGTGAATGGTGAACAGTGTGGCCGGTCGCGGGCTTCCTATTCGGGTTTCAAGATCCAGCAAATAAGGGACGAGGCCAGTCTGCCAGTCATTCACATGGACCAGATCGGGCCGCCAGTCGAGACCGGATACGCGACCCTGTGCCATTTCTACGGCTACTCGATTCAGCAAAGCGAAGCGGCGCGGATTGTCCGGCCAATCCTGACCCTGCGCATTTTGATAGGGTCCACCATCCCGCTCGTAATAGTCGGGATAACGCAGAAAAAAAATACCGGGCCGGCTCGGCGTTATCCAGAGTTCGGCAGCTTCCTGGCTATAAGGCGTATTCACCGAACAGAACCAGTGCATTTCATGCAGATCCGGACGTCCATACCAGGGGACCAGTATCCGTACATCAACGCCCAGTTGCTGCAAAGCCAGTGGCAAAGCGCCTCCGACGTCGGCCAGGCCGCCAGTTTTGGAGTAGGGAACCATTTCGGAGAGCACGAACAGGACTTGCAACATAGAGGTTTCAGGTTCTTCAGTGAGTGACTTGTTGCTAACATATCACAAAACACTTTTTGAATGATGGCTTCAGGTCGCCTATGATCCTCCAATACATAAATCTGCAGGTAAGGAGTGCGTAGTATGGAATGGTGCGAACGCTTTAAGGAATATCGGGATCGGGGACGCTGCGTGGTTTATTTTCCCAACTTGCACGAAGGCGAGGACGCCGAAGCCTACGGAATTTTTCTGTCCCTGATGCGGGTGAAAATGGGCATCATGATTCTTGCCCCAGATCGTGAAGAGCGTTATGAACCAGTATACCGTGACGCGATCAAGTATCATCTCCAGACTATTCGCCACAGCCGCCTGTTTACCAGTTATGTACCACTGAAGACGCGGGTGTATTTCGTAGAAACAGTCGATGTCCGCGATGCCTTTTATCCCTGCGCCGATTTTTGTGTGCCCGGAGGTACGCTGATGGGTGGAGCTGTGGACCTTGCCAAACCCATTGCCGATGGCTGCCCGCTGATTCTGGGTCCAAAAATGCCGGATAATGCGTTACGTCAAGGATTGCTGGCCGCAGGTGGAGCCGTTTGGGCGCAGGATAATAATCAGTTGATTGACCTTGCCAAGGCATGGCTTACTGATCCCGCTGCGGCAAAAACGGCGGCTGAAAAAGCGCGGGAGTGGTGGCAGCAGCACGGTTAAGGATATTTCAGGATGGCTGCCTGCTCATCCTGCTAGTGAAAACGCCATCTTATTTCGCTGGACCAACTGATCATCCACAAAAAAATGAGTTGAAAAACGAGCCGGGCGTTGAGTATCCAGGGAGCTATATCTGGATATTTTGATGTATGCATTGCCATATAAACATTGGCCGGTGTCACGGCAATGGTTAAACAAAAAAGACCAAATCCGGCATAGGGCCTGGTCTTTTTTGATAGCAACCCCAAGGCTCCGAGCATTTCAAGAAAACCGCTCACATAAACGTCGGCCATATGCCAGGGGATGTAGTCCGGAATTATTTTTGCTTCGCTGCCTGTAAAGATAAAATGTGCCAGGCTGCCGATAGAAAACCATATAAATACAAAACTCAAAATTATCTTTTTCACCAATGCCCCCTATTCTGGTGGTTTTTTCAGGCCAGATAGTCATATTTCTGTCATGGCGATGATTACGTGGAATATACTGACCTGGATGCAAAAAATCCTGCTGCATCCGTCTGCACAAAAAATACGTATTCATCTATGTTGAGGCTGTTGCCTCCCTGTTGAAGCTGAAAACGGTGTTAAGGAGAATTTAATGAAATATTTTAGATCAGGAGTTGCAGTGTTGATGGCAGGATTGGCTGTGAGCCTCGTGGCGCCTTTGGCTCAGGCCGCTCCGAGTGCTGCATCGGTGCAGCGGGCAGATATCAAAATGCCGATTCAAAATCATATTGATGCTTTTGGTGGCAAGTCCGGAGTTAAAGCGCTCATTAATACGTTTGTTGGTTATGTGGCGGCAGATCCCCATATTAATTATTATTTTGCCCATACCAACATCAAGGCCCTGAAATATAATCTGACGCAACAGGTTTGCGAAGTGGTGGGCGGACCCTGTACCTACACTGGCCCGACCATGACTGCAGCACACAAAGGCTTGCACGTTACTACAGCAGCATTCAATTATCTGGCACAGGATATGATCAAGGCGATGGATCAGCGTGATATTGCCAAACCGGCGCAGAACTATCTTTTGGCGCAACTGGCAGCCATGGAACCACAAATTGTTACGGCCAATGGTCCGTTGGGTTAATACACGAGAGATTGGTTATTCATTCAGGTCCTGAAGACTGGGTTTACTTTTAAATTGTCGGTATTTTCTGTGGATGACCAATCATGTCCTTAGCTGTGAGAATTAGCAAATTATTCATTGCCGGGATGACGGGCGTTCTTTCCGCCTGTTCTCCGCTACAAATTATCAATCGTCTTACCCCGACAAATACCTATAAGGTCACTCAGGGTATTCGTTATCAGCATCAGGCACGCGGACATCTGGATGTATATGAACCCGTTGCCAGGGATGGTTATCCTGAACCGGCGGGAGGCTATCCCGTGGTGCTGTTTATTTACGGCGGTGCCTGGGATAGCGGCAACCGGCAAGAATACAAGTTTGTAGGTGAAGCCCTGGCAGCCCGTGGTTTGGTGGTGGTCATACCCAATTATCGCATTTATCCACAGGTACGTTATCCTGCTTTTTTAAAGGATAATGCACGTGCTGTAGCCTGGACTTATCAGCACATCGCCGCTTTCGGTGGCAATATCCGGGATTTTTATATCATGGGCCATAGTGCAGGGGCCTATAATGCCGCCATGTTGGTGATGGATCCGCGCTGGCTGCAGGCAGTGGGACTCAAGCCGGATATTTTTTGTGGCTGGATAGGATTGGCGGGACCCTACAATTTTTATCCAATTACTTATAAACCGGTCCGTCCCATATTTTTCTACCCGGATTATCCCCCCAATAGTATGCCGATTGATTTTGCCAATAATGCGGATATTCCCCGAACTTTTTTAGGGGCTGCAGTGCATGACAATCTGGTGAATCCGAAAGTGAATACTGAAGTATTGGCGGCCATGCTGAAAAAGGCGGGGGTCAGTGTCGAGTTGAAAATGTATCGCGGTGTAAACCACGAAACCTTGATTGGCGCTTTTGCCAAGCCATTACGCTGGATGGCCCCGGTGCTGGACGATGTGGTGGCTTTCATCAAGGAGGGTCACGATCAGCGCATCCATCCATAATCATTAAAAAGCCCCGATCTAACAACAGACCGGGGCTTTCATGAAGCCAGAATGATGAAATACTTAGCTGGCTTGCAGTGACTTCATGAAAATCGTCGCAAAACGAATGAAGAATTTGAGCAGGTACTGGGTGTCCTTGGCGAAGACGATTTTCATCAGGCCAAAAATACCGCCACCCTTGTTGGCTTCATTCTGCATTTCGGTTTTGGTCAGTTCCAGCGCCTTGACAGCCTTGTCAACGCCTCCTGCAAACACTTCATCAGAGGGGATCATGGGCACAACCTTGCTCATGACCATGTTGATTTTGCCAACCAGACCGGCCTTCTGCAGGTTGCCGACCAAGGCAAATACTTCAGGTAACATGTCGATCAGATGGGCATCATGGAGGCCCTGAACAATCCCCTTAATCCGATGGTTGATGCTTTCTGCATCCCCCTTGAGTGCTTTGGCACCAATCTGGGCAATTTCCATCCAGATCAGGGCACCCTGACTGATGGTGCTGCCAATGTGCTGGATGGTGCCGTCATGCCACAGTTCGGCAACAAAATCTGCACCGGTACCGAAGGCAATATTCAGATCGCCGCGCGGGGTCAGGATTTCTTCCAGACGGATGCCCTTGGCCTCCAGGGCCTTGGCGGCAGCCTGCAGGGAACCCCCTACTGTTTCGGCCACTTTGAGCAGTGAGCCTACGCGATCGGCAAGGCTGTCTGCATCACCCTGGGCTAGATCTTTGGCGCGCATGGCAATTTTCAGCCATTTTTCGGCCTCTTCGGCAATATCATCCAGTTTGTCCGGAAGATCGAGGTCGGAGATGATGCCTTTAACGGCACCAAGGCCATCTTTACCCGCCTGCACAAAAAATCCGGCACTGGCCGCATAACCGGCCAGATGTTCTACCTGATCCAGCAGACCTTCAACCCGACTGACCATGTCCACGGAGCCGTCACCCTGGGTTAGATGCTTGACGCGCATGGCCACCTGCATCCAGCGGTTGCCGCCCGAACCGATGCTGGCCAGCGCATTGCCCATATTGGCGCTTTCCAGAACTTCAGGCATGGTGTCGCGCAGGGTGCCAATGGCAATATTCATCTGCCCGCCCAAAATTTCCGCCATGTCGAGCATGCCGCTCAGACGGGTCTGCAGATCGGGAGCATCACCCTGAATCAGGCGCTGAGCACGCTTGGCCATCTGAATCCACTGGTCGGCCATTTCCTGGATTTCATCAAGACGATCCGGCAGGTCCAGTTGACCAACCATGTTGCCAACAACGCTTACACCCTGCTTGGCGCTTTCTAGCCAGTACTGGATGGTGGCCGTACTGCTATGGATTTTCTGGATCATTTCTTCGGGATTTTCACCGATGATGGGGCACTTCAACTCGGCGCTGAGGGCGGCCATGGAGCTGAAAAATCCGGAGCGTTGCAGATTGCCGAGAAGTTGCAGGACTTCCTTGAGGGTTTTGTCCAGTTCGGCCTGCTGGGCGTCATTGATGAGCGCACGCAGGCGATCCAGCGGTTCTTCATCGGAGTTGCCCTTGACGAAAGATTGCAGAGATTCGGAAATGCCCTGCAGTTTTTCCATGTAGGGCTGCATGGTTTCCATCAATTTGTCTGTGTCGATGGCCTGAGGGAGCTCATTCAGGACGTCGCGCAGCATCTGCAGCATGTTTTGCACCTGCAGGGCGGCTTCGCCGACTTTTCCGAGCCCTTCCCACTGGCGTTCGTTGAGACTTACTACTGCTGCTGGTACTGTATTCGCGTTGGCCATGTTGCGCTAATCTCCCGCTGAAATAATGCTGTGATAAGTGCTTTTAATAGAACAAAGCAAGCTTTGTTAAGACTTGCCTTATTTACCACAAAAAGCGTCCCTTTCCTACCCATGTCAATGTGCCCTATCATCGTCAACGAGGCTTTTGCAGGCTAATTATTATGCTTTATGGCAGTAAACGAGAAACATATCGGCAGGTATTTCTGGACAGTTGGCAAGCTTTTCGCGAGGGGCGGCCCCTCGAAGGCGTGCAGACCAGAATTGTGGCCGCTATTCTGGATCACCCCGAGTATCAGCCCTTGCTGGAAGATGCCGAACGAGGATTGTACCAGGACTTTTCCCCTGAACAGGGGCAAAGCAATCCCTTTCTGCATATGTCTCTGCATGTGGGGCTGGCAGAAATGTTGGCAATGAATCAGCCACAGGGTATCGTCCACCTTTACGCGACGGCCTGCGAAAAACGGGGTGAACATGATGCCGAACATCTTTTTGTCGACTGTATGGGCGAGATGATGTGGCAGGCACAAAGGGCGGGGGTGCCTCCGGATATGGGTGCCCTGCTGGCTTGTGTGCGGCGCGGACTGGCGTTGCCAGATCCGGCTTGATACGGCCCTGAGGGGCATTTGGGAGAAAATTCATGGTAAAAGCAGTGCAATCGACAACAACCGGCGCTGAAAGTATTCACTGGCGTTTACAGGACCTTTATGCGGGTTCGGATGATCCGCGCCTGGAAGCCGATATGCTTTGGGCCAGCAGCGCAGCAGAAGATTTTGCCCGGCAGTATCGACCGGGTTTGGGTGATCTGGATGCGGCTGCCCTGGCCACAGCCATGCAAAGTCTGGAGGCCATTCGTCAACGGTTGGGTCGGGTAGGGACTTTTCGTTATCTGAGTTATGTCACCCATGCCGATCAGCCCGCGTATGGGGCGGCGTTGCAGGCTTATGAAGAAGCCGCGACTCAAGTCAGCAATCAGTTGATATTTTTTGATATTGCCTGGAATGCAGTCGATGAGAATCGTGCTGAACAGTTACTTCAGGATCCCGCTCTCGCCCACTGGGCGCATCTGCTCCGCAACTGGCGGCAATATCGCAGTCACCTGCGCAGTGAGAGCGAAGAACAGATTCTTTCGGAAAAGCGGGTAACTGGTCGGGCACTCTGGGAGCGCCTTTTTGACGAAACGCTGACAGAGATGCGTTTCAATCTGCGCGGTAAGGCGATGACCGAGCAGGAAGTGCTGACCCTGCTGTCCAATCCTGACCGGACATTGCGTCATGATGCGGCAGAGTCCCTGAGTACGGGACTGGAAAGCCGCCTGCATACTTTGACTACCTGTTTTAATGCCATTCTGGCCGACAAGGCCCTGGATGACCGGCTGCGTTCTTATCCCCATTGGCTCAGTGAGCGCAATCTGAGTAATGAAATTTCCGACAGCATGGTCGAGGCCCTGGAGACGGCCGTGGTGTCCCGCTACGCTCTGGTGGCCCGCTATTATCGACTCAAGGCCAAACTGCTGCGGGTAGCGCCGCTGATGGACTATGACCGCTATGCCCCTATTTCCAGCGCGGCGCGGCGTTACGACTGGGCGGAATGTCAGCGTATTGTGCTGGCGGCGGTCCATGATTTTTCGCCGGAGCTGGGTGCCATCGGTCAACGTTTTTTTGACGAACACTGGATTGATGCGGCTCTGGCACCCGGTAAACGGGGTGGGGCTTTTGCTCATCCGGTGACTCCCGACGTACATCCTTACCTGATGGTCAATTATACCGGTACGGTGCGCGACGTGATGACCGTGGCCCACGAACTCGGGCACGGCATCCATCAGTATCTGGCGCGTGAGCAGGGCTATCTGAATGCCGATACGCCGCTGACTACAGCGGAAACTGCCTCGGTGTTCGGAGAAATGCTGACTTTTGAACGGCTGATGCGCGAGGAGCAGGACCCGCAGCAACGTCTGACCTTGCTCTGCGGCAAAATTGAGGACACCTTTGCCACGGTATTCCGGCAGATGGCCATGCATCGCTTTGAGGTGGTGATGCACAATGCCCGTCGCAGCGAGGGGGAACTCAGCAAGGAAAGGCTCGCAGAGCTGTGGATGCAAACCCAGACCGAGCAGTTTGCCGACAGTATCCAGTTCAGTCCCGGATATCGCTGGTGGTGGAGTTATATCCCCCATTTTATCGGCTCTCCCGGCTATGTGTACGCTTATGCTTTTGGTGAATTGCTGACTTTGGCTTTAATTCAGCGTTATCGGGAAAATCCCCAGGGTTTTGTGTCGGGCTATATCGCCATGCTGAAGCTTGGGGGCAGCAAAACGCCTGCCGAGGTGGTGGCAGAAACGGGTGTCAATCTGGAAGATCCGGATTTGTGGGCAAAAGCCCTGGATTATCTGGCCAGTATGGTGGATGAGGCAGAAGCCCTGGCCAGAGTCCGTTGAGCATGCGTCAGGAAAAAGACAGCATGGGTCTGGTGGAGGTGGAAGATACCGCACTGTGGGGGGCGCAAACCCAACGCTCCCTGAATTACTTTGCCATCGGCAGCGAACGGATGCCCATGGCGGTCATTTATGCCCTGGCCAGAATCAAGCGTGCTGCTGCTCAGGTCAACCACGAATTGGGTCTTTTGGGTAAGGATATTGCCGATTATATTCAGCTTGCCGCCAGCGAAATCATCGATGGACGCTGGGATGAACAGTTTCCGCTGCGGGTCTGGCAGACGGGTAGCGGCACCCAGAGCAATATGAATGTCAATGAAGTGATTGCCAATCGCGCCAACGAGCTGGCTGGTCAGGTCCGGGGCACGAAAAACCCCGTGCATCCCAACGATCATGTGAATCTTGGTCAGTCTTCCAATGATACTTTTCCGGCGGCCATGCATATTGCCGCCGCATTGGCGGCGCAGCAAAATCTGCTGCCCGCGCTGATCCATCTGGAAAGCCTGCTGGCGGCTAAAAGCCAGCAATTTGCGGCACTGATCAAGGTCGGACGCACGCATCTGATGGATGCTGTTCCGCTGACCCTGGGTCAGGAGTTTTCCGGGTACCAGGCGCAGTTGCAGATGGGCATTCAGGCCATTGAGCAGGCTTTGCCCGGACTGTACGGACTGGCTTTGGGGGCTACGGCGGTGGGCACGGGCCTCAACTGTCATCCAGATTTCGCCAGACAGGCTTGTGCGCACCTGCATGCTGAACTGGGCTTGCCTTTTCATCCGGCAGCCAATTTTTTCGCGGCGCTGGCGGGCCATGAAGCCCTCCAGCAACTGAGCAGCAGTCTGCGCCTGGTTGCCATGTCCTTGCTGAAAATAGCCAACGATATTCGCTGGATGGCATCCGGCCCCCGGGCGGGTCTGGGCGAACTGCAGCTTCCTGAAAATGAACCGGGGTCTTCCATTATGCCCGGCAAGGTGAACCCCACCCAGGCTGAGGCGTTGACCATGGTTTGCGTGCAGGTTTATGGAAATGACGCGGCCATTGCCTTCGCCGCATCCCAGGGAAATTTTGAGCTGAATGTTTACAAGCCGCTGATTGCCTTCAATATCCTGCAGTCCATCGAGCTGCTGGGGGATGCGGCCCGGTCTTTTGCCGAGCATTGTCTGCAGGGGCTGGAGCCGGTTAATGAACGCTTGCAGGAAAACATGGAAAAATCCTTGATGCTGGTGACTTCCCTGACCCCCGTGATGGGTTATGAGCGCGCGGCGGCCGTGGCCCAGCACGCCCACCGCAATCACTGTACACTCCGGGATGCGGTGATTCAGTTGGGTTTCCTCTCGGGAGAAGACTTCGACGCGCAGGTGCGGCCGCAGGACATGCTCTAAAAGCCCCACTCAGGCAGGCCGAGAAGGGACTGTTCTGGAGGATCATCGCCGGATCATGTTATCCTTTGGTCCGGCTAATCCATCAGCATTCAGACAGCGCAAGAGGACTTAGAACATGATCCTGATTTTAGAAGCAGATCTGGCGGAGCAGTCGCCCATTTTTCAACAGTTGCTGACCCGTCTCAAGGCCATGTCTGATATCCAATACCGGATTCATCAGGAACAGGGCGTCGAGCAGTTGCTCAGCGAAATTTATCTGATTGGCAATACCAAATCGTTGCGGGTGGAAGACATGGAAGCCTTGCCCGGCGTGAAGCAGGCTATTCGGGTTTCCAAGGAGTATCGGATGCTTGGGCGGCATTCCGGCGATCATCGCAGCCAGGGTTTTGACTACAACGGCGTCCATTTTGGGCAGGATAACCTCAATGTATTTGCGGGTCTCTGCGCGGTCGATACGCCCGAGCACGTTGAGCAGATGATGAAAGCACTCCAGGAAAACGGCCAGGTCTGCACCCGTATGGGGGCCTACAAGCCACGCACCAGCCCTTATGCCTTTCAAGGACATGGCCAGGCCTGTTTACCCTATGTATTTGAGCTGGCTGGCAAATATGGAATGCGGGTGATTGCCATGGAAATTCTCCACGAGTCGCACATGGATGAGATCCGTGAGGCTTTGGAAAAAACCGGACATCCAACCGGAGTGATGCTCCAGATTGGCACCCGTAATACCCAGAATTTTGAACTCCTCAAGGCCGTGGGAAGGCAGACCGAGTTTCCGGTGCTGCTCAAGCGTGGTTTCGGCATCACGTTGGAAGAGTCCCTCAACGCAGCAGAATATCTGGCCTCAGAGGGGAATACCAAGGTGGTGTTTGGCTTGCGTGGCATGAAAACCAACCTTGGTGACCCCCATCGCAATTTTGTGGATTTTGCCCAGGTGCCCACCGTGAAGCGTCTTACCCGGATGCCGGTCTGCATTGATCCCTCTCACTCCGTGGGCAGTCGTGATGCCGGGCCGGACGGAATTCCTGACGTTTTTCATGCTACCGCAGAGGGGGTTGTGGCGGGGGCCAACATGGTTCTGGTGGATTTTCATCCGGATCCGGCAACTGCGCTGGTAGATGGTCCTCAGGCCTTGCTGCTGAAAGAGTTACCCTGGTTTCTGGAAGATGTCCGTCTGGCCCGGGAAACCTACGAAGAGCGGGTGCTTCTGGCCGCCGCTCAGGGTGTCGCGGAGTAGGGTCGCAGTCCTACTTCACCCGCATGCCGGGTTCGGCACCGGCATCTGGAGACAGGAGGAAAGGCCCCCCCGCCGGACCACTGGCGGCCATGACCATGCCCTCAGACAGGCCAAAACGCATTTTACGCGGCGCGAGATTGGCCACCATGACCGTCAGACGTCCCACCAGGCTGGCCGGATCATAGGCACTCTTGATACCCGCAAACACCGAACGGGTTTTTTCTTCGCCAATATCCAGGGTTAGATGCAGTAACTTGTCCGCACCTTCCACCGCTTCCGCCGCAACAATCCGGGCAATGCGCAAATCGATCTTGCTGAAATCCTCAATACTGATGGTGCTGCTTTCCGTGCCGGGCGCAGCTGCTGCTGTTTTTGCTGCCGCTTTGCCGTCATGTTCGGGCTTCGTTGCTGTACCTTGGGTACCGGGTGTTTCTGTGGGGGATTGAATCAAGGCGTCCACCTGGGATTTATCCATACGTTGCAATAAATGGGTGTAGGGCTGAATGTTGTGCTTCAACAGGGGTTGGCTGAGTCCCGGCCAGCTGAGCTCCGTTTGTAAAAATGCCAGCGATTTGCGCGCCAGTTCGGGAATGACCGGGCTGAGTAAAGTCACCAGAATGCGGAAGCCATTCAGAGTCACAGTGACAACGCGATGTAATGCTTCGCGCTGTTCAGGATTTTTGGCCATCGCCCAGGGGGCATTCTGGTCTACGTAGGCATTAATCTGGTCGGCAAGCGCCATAATGTCGCGCATGGCTTTGCCATATTCGCGACTTTCATAAGCCTCGCCAATCGCTTCCTGGCTGTCCAGCAGACTATCGTAAAATGCCTGATCGGATCCCAGTGATGGGGCCAGTTGCCCGGCAAAAAAGCGATGAATGAATCCTGCCGCCCGCGAGGCCAGATTGACGACCTTGCCAACCAGATCCCCGTTGCCTTTCAGCAGGAAATCTTCAAGGTTGAGGTCAATGTCTTCGACATGACTGTTGAGTCGGGTGGCAATGTAATAGCGTAAAAATTCGGGATTGAGATGTTGCAGATATTGTCCGGCAGTGATGGAAGTCCCCCGGGACTTGCTCATTTTGGCACCGTTTACGGTCAGGTGTCCGTGAGCAAAAATACCGGTAGGCAGACGATGTCCGGAGCCCTTGAGCATCGCCGGCCAGAACAGGCCATGAAAATAAATAATATCCTTGCCAATGAAATGATAAATTTCGGCGCTGGCGTCGGGTCCCCAGTAATCACTGAAATCACGACCATGACTGGCACACCAGTGGCGGGTGGCTGCCATGTAACCGGGCAGGGCATCCAGCCAGACATAAAAAAACTTGCCCGGCGCATCGGGAATGGGGATGCCGAAGTAAGGTGCATCGCGGCTGATGTCCCAGTCGGCCAGCCCAATACTGAACCACTCATCCAGCTTGTGGGCGACTTCTTCCTGGAGGGTGCCGCTGTGAATCCATTGTTTGAGGAACCCGGTAAAATCCCCCAACTGGAAAAAGTAATGCTCGGATTGGCGACGTTCGGGTACTGCACCCGATACGGCAGACACCGGATTGATCAGGTCGGTGGGGCTGTATGTAGCGCCACAGACCTCGCAGCTGTCTCCATATTGATCGGGTGCCTGGCAACGGGGGCAGGTCCCGCGTATAAAACGATCCGGTAGAAAGATGCCAGCAACGGCATCATAAGCCTGTTCGATTTCGCGGATGTTGATGAAATCGGCACTGCGCAAAGCCCGATAAATCTCCTGCGATACCTCGAAGTTTTCCGGTGAGTGGGTGCTATGGTACAAATCAAAACCGATGCCAAAGCCGGTAAAATCGCGCAGATGCTCTTCATGCATGCGTGCTATCAAGGCTTCCGGAGTGATGCCTTCACTCTGGGCGCGCAGCATGATGGGCGTGCCATGGGCATCATCGGCGCAGACGTAAACGCAATCATGACCCCGCAGGCGCTGATAGCGGGCCCAGATGTCGGTTTGGGTGTATTCAACCAGATGGCCAAGGTGAATCGGACCATTGGCGTAGGGCAGGGCGCTGGTAATCAGGATGCGTTTAGTCATAGTAGCCATAAATTACAGGGGAAGCGCTTGTCAGGCAATGCTGTTGAACGATTTTTGATGCTGGCAGTCACTGCTGATCCATGGTATAAAGGGCGCCATTTTTCAGGGAGATTTATCTGATGTCCAGAGTTTGCAAGGTGACCGGCAAAAAGCCTATGGCCGGAAACAATGTTTCGCACGCCCACAACAAGACCCGTCGGCGTTTTCTGCCCAATCTCCAGTATCATCGTTTCTGGGTAGAAAGTGAAAATCGTTGGGTGCGTATGCGGGTGAGCACCAAGGGTATTCGTACCATCGACAAAAAAGGTATTGATGCGGTTCTGGCTGAACTGCGTGCTGCCGGCGAAAAAATCTGAGGATTTAACTGATGCGCGACAAAATCAAATTGGTTTCCACGGCCGGTACCGGTCATTTCTACACCACGACCAAAAACAAGAAGACCACACCGGACAAGCTGGAAATGAAAAAGTACGATCCCAAAGTCCGTAAGCACGTGGCTTACCGGGAAGACAAAATCAAGTAATTTTCTGTGCCTCCCTGCGGTCTGCCCTGAATCTTCAGGAGAGGCCGGTTGGTTCTTTGCTCAACCATCATATTTTGCTAAGTTATTAGCACTCCTGATGGTTGAGTGCCAAGGACCCCATTCCAATCATATGTGCATCGTCCACAATTTCTTGTTCTCCGGATATTCATGCGGCCTGGCAACAGCACAGGATAATCTCGTCTGTTGGGGACAAATCTGATGGCTATGGATGAACGTGCGCGGCACCTGCTCAAATCCCTCATCGAGCAGCATATAGCCAATGGTGTACCGGTCGGCAGTCGCCAGTTGGCCAAGGGCGCCGGTCTCAATATCAGTCCTGCTACGGTCCGTAATGTCATGGCGGATCTTGAAGATGAAGGTTATCTGATTTCCCCCCATACTTCTGCCGGACGCATTCCTACCCATGTTGGTTACCGCTTTTTTGTGGATGCGCTGCTGCGGGTGGTGCCGCTGTCCCCTGAGTCCCATCAACTGCTGATTCATCGGTTGGGGCACTACATTCCGGATACCGAGCAGGTGCTCCATGCGGCCACGGAGGTGCTTTCGGAATTGACCCACATGGCGGGGTTTGTCCGTGTGCCCCGACGTGCCAATCGAACGTTGCGCCATGTGGATTTTCTGGCACTGCGCGAAAAGGAAGTGCTGGCCATTTTTGTGACCGATAAGGGCGATGTCGAAAACCGCCTGATTCGCACCGAACACGCCCTCAGTGCCGCTGAACTCAATCAGGCGGCCAATTTCTTCAATGAAAGTTATGGTGGTCGCCCCTTGCAGGAAGTCATCCAGCATTTGCAGCGCGATCTGCAGCAATCCCGTCACGAAATGGACCGCATATTGCGCAGTGCCATGGAGCTGGGTGAGGAAATGCTGGAAGAAGATCAGCAGCGCATGCTTATTGAAGGGGAGTTTCAATTGCTGGACCTGCCGGAACTGGCCGGTAGTGAACGTCTGCGCGAGTTACTCAATGCGGTGCGGCAGAAGCGTGACCTGGTCCATCTTCTGGATGGCAGCATGCGCGGCAGTGAAGTGCGCCTCTTCATTGGTGAGGAATCGGGCTTTGCGCCCTTGAGCGATTGCAGTGTCGTCTCAGCGCCGTACGTGGTTGATGGCGAGGTGCTGGGCGTGCTCGGCGTGATTGGACCCATGCGTATGCCCTATCAACAGATTATTCCCCTGGTGGATGGCACCGCCCATTTACTGGGGCGGGCCTTGTCACAATCTTGAGTGGCTTGGCTTGAAATGCCGCCGGGTCCTCCCCATATGGAGGACATCCAAACGATCAGGAGTGAATTGCGCATGAGTGAAGAAGAAAAACCCGTAGCGTCGCCAGAAGACACCGATACACCAGCCGCATCCGAGGCGGAAGAAGTCAATTGGGAGGAGAAGGCGGAAGCCTATCGCAATGATTATCTGCGGGCCTTGGCCGATGCCGAAAACCAGCGCAAGCGCTCGGAAAAGCAGATTGAAGATGCCCGTAATTATGCCGTAGACCGCTTTGCCCGGGAATTGCTGCCGGTTATCGACAGTCTCGAACTGGCCCTGGCGACGCCTCTGGAAGGCGATGAAGCGGTCACGCAGTTTCGCCAGGGTATTGAAAATACGCTGACTCTGTTTGCCCAGGCCTTGGGAAAAGCGGGCATCGCCCCCATAGAAATGGGCGAAGGGCGTTTTGATCCGCATCTGCATCAGGCGATTGCCATGGTGGAATCGGAAGGAGATGCAAACCGGATTCTTGCGGTGCATCAGAAAGGTTATCTCATGCATGACCGTCTGCTGCGTCCCGCCATGGTTTCGGTGTCCAAGGCACCCAAAACTGCGTAATCATTGTTGATATAAACACAAATTTTTTAATTCAGGAGAACATATAATGGCTAAGGTAATTGGCATCGATTTGGGCACCACCAATTCTTGCGTCGCCGTCATGGAAGGCGACAAGGTCAAGGTCATTGAAAACAGTGAGGGCAAGCGGACGACGCCTTCCATTGTCGCGATCACTGAAGAGGGCGAGGTGTTGGTTGGCGAAGCGGCAAAACGTCAGGCAGTCACCAATCCCGAAAACACTATTTATGAAGTGAAGCGTCTGATTGGTCGTAAATACGACGATGCCGAAGTTCAGAAAGATCTGAAGCACGTTCCCTATAAGGTGGTGAAGGCTGAGAACGGCGATGCCTGGGTGGAAGTGCGCGATAAAAAATATTCCGCGCAACAGGTATCGGCCTTCATTTTGCAGAAAATGAAAAAGACGGCGGAAGATTATCTCGGTGAAACGGTCAGTGAGGCTGTCATTACCGTCCCTGCCTACTTCAACGATGCCCAACGTCAGGCTACCAAGGATGCGGGTCGAATTGCCGGTCTGGAAGTGAAGCGTATCATCAATGAGCCTACCGCAGCGGCCCTGGCTTTTGGTGAAGACAAAAAGCCCGGCGACAGCAAAATTGCGGTATACGATCTTGGCGGTGGGACGTTTGACGTATCCATCATCGAAATTGCCGAAATGGACGGTGAACACCAGTTTGAAGTGCTGTCTACCAATGGGGATACTTTCCTGGGTGGTGGTGACTTCGACAATCGTATCATCAATTATCTGGCGGATTCTTTCAAAGCCGAAGCCGGTATCGACCTGCGCAGTGACCGTCTGGCCATGCAGCGTCTGAAGGAAGCGGCGGAAAAAGCCAAAATTGAGCTTTCTTCGGCGCAGCAGACTGATGTCAACCTGCCTTTCATCACCGCCGACCAGAGTGGTCCCAAGCATCTGAACATGAAGTTGACCCGGGCCAAGCTGGAATCTCTGGTGGAAGACATTATTGACCGCAGTATGGCCCCCTGCCGGGTTGCCATGAAGGACGCCAACCTGTCCACCAGTCAGGTGACTGATGTGATTCTGGTGGGTGGTCAGAGCCGGATGCCCAAGGTTCAGGAAAAGGTCAAAGACTTTTTTGGTCAGGATCCGCGCAAGGACGTGAATCCTGATGAGGCGGTGGCCATTGGTGCGGCCATTCAGGGTGCAGTGCTGTCTGGCGACAAAAAGGACGTGCTGCTCATGGACGTCACCCCCCTGTCTCTGGGCATCGAAACCCTGGGCGGCGTAATGACCAAGCTGATCGAAAAAAACACGACCATCCCGACCCGCAAGTCCCAGGTGTTTTCTACGGCAGAAGACAACCAGTCGGCAGTGACCGTGCATGTTTTGCAGGGTGAGCGTGAACTGGCCCGGGATAACAAATCCCTGGCCCGTTTTGATCTTGCCGATATTGCTCCGGCGCCACGGGGTATGCCGCAGATTGAAGTGACTTTTGATATTGATGCCAACGGTATCCTCCATGTGTCGGCCAAGGACAACCAGACCGGCAAGGAGCAGTCTATCAAGATCACCGCAGGTTCCGGCCTTTCCGAGGAAGAAATCAAGCGGATGGTCGCCGAAGCTGAAGCGCACGCAGCCGATGACAAGAAGGCGCGGGCATTGATTGAAGCCCGTAACGAAGCGGATGCCAGCATTCACGGCGCACGCAAGGCGCTGACTGAACAGGCATCGGCACCGGAAGCGGACAAGGCTAAGGTCACTGAAGCCATTACGGCGACGGAAAATGCTGCCAAGGGTGAAGACCCGGAAGCTATCAAGAGCGCCGTGGCGACCTTGATGGCGGCCATGTCCACGCTGCTGCAAAGTGCGGCAGGCAGTCAGGCGGAGCCCGGCGCAACTGCTCAGGGTGAAGGGCAAGCCAAGGCGGATGATGTGGTCGACGCGGAGTTTGAAGAAGTCGATAAAAAGTAATTCAGACTTTGGTGATAAGGGGGCAGGATCTGGTATCCTGTCCCCTTGCCTGTTTCAGGATAAAAAATGGCTACACGCGATTATTACGAAATTTTGGAAATTACCCGCAGCGCCGACGATGGGGAAATCAAAAAATCCTACCGTCGTCTGGCGATGCGCTATCATCCGGACCGCAATCCCGATGATCCCAGTGCGGAAGACCGCTTCAAGGAAATCAACGAAGCCTATGAGGTATTGTCCGACGCTTCCAAGCGTCAGGCTTATGACCGCTTCGGGCACGCCGGGGTGCAGGGTGGTTCTGGTCCCGGCGGTGGTTTTGGTGGCGGCTTCGGAGGTTTTGGAGGCGGCAGTGCTGGCTTTGGCGATATTTTCGGGGATCTTTTTGAACAGGCTTTTGGTGGCGGTGGGCGTGGCCAGGATTCCGGGCGCGGCTCGGATTTGCGTTATGAGCTGGATCTGACGCTGGAAGAAGCGGCACTGGGTAAGCAGGTCACTATTCAGATTCCCAGTTCCGCACCTTGTGAGGTTTGTCATGGTACCGGGGCAAAACCGGGCAGTAAGGTAGAAGATTGCAGTACCTGTGCGGGGCGCGGTCAGGTGCGGATGGTTCAGGGTTTTTTCTCGGTGACACGTCCCTGTCCGCAATGTAATGGCAGCGGCAAAACCATCAAGGATCCCTGCAGCAATTGTCAGGGGCACGGCAGGGTCCGCAAAACCCGTGATCTCGAAGTCAAAGTGCCGGCCGGAGTAGATACGGGCGACCGCATCCGTCTGAATGGTGAAGGGGAAGCTGGGGAACGCGGCGCAGCGGCGGGTGATCTGTACATTCAGGTGCGGGTCCAGCCGCACAGCTTGTTCGAGCGCGATGGAGATGATCTGCATTGTGCTGTTCCGGTGAATTTCACGACCATGGCCATGGGGGGCGAACTGGAAGTGCCCACTTTGACGGGTCGGGCCAAAATCCAGATTGCGCCGGGAACCCAGTCCGGCATGGTGTTCCGCCTGCGCGGTAAGGGTATCAAGGGGGTGCGCAGCAAGCTGCATGGTGACTTGCATTGTCGCCTGCAGGTGGAAGTGCCCGTGCATCTGTCGGCCCGACAAAAAGAACTGCTGGAAGAATTTGCCAGCACTGCCGCAGATCAGAGTCAGCATCCCCAGCAGGAAAGCTGGTGGAACAAGGCCAAAGACTTTCTGGACCGGATGGGGCTCTGATGAACCAGCCAACCCGCGTCGCTATAACCGCAGTCTCGGGACGTATGGGCCGGGCGCTGATCCAGGCTTTGGAGGGGCGCGATGACCTGCAGCTGAGCGCAGCCATTGGTCGTGCAGGTGCCGAATATCTGACGCAAGACGCCGGCCGTCTTGCTGGGGTTATGCCACTGGGCGTGCCGGTCACGGCAGATTTGCGTGCGGTGTTGGCGCAGGACAAGGCCGTGGATGTGGTCGTTGAATTCGGTCCGGTAGCCGCCGCGCTGGACCATGTGCTGGCTTGTCAGAGAACGAACACGCCCATCGTCATTGGTACGACGGGGTTTTCTTCCGAACAGCAAAATGTGCTGAAAACCGCCAGCCGGGATATTCCCCTGCTCCTGGCCCCCAATATGAGTGTTGGCATCAATGTGTTGCTGGCTTATCTTCCGGCTATCACCAAGGCGCTGGGGGAAAGTTACGATGTGGAAATTGTCGAGGCCCACCATCGTCACAAGGTGGACGCGCCATCCGGAACCGCGCTGGCTTTGGGGCGCGCCGTTGCCAAGGGACGCGGTGTCGATCTCAAGGACGTGGAGTGCCTTGATCGTAATACCATCCGGGGGCCACGCCAGGAAGGCAGTATTGGCTTTGCCACTTTGCGTGCTGCTGACGTGGTGGGTGAACATACGGTATGGCTGGCGGGCGCGGGCGAGCGACTGGAATTGACCCATCGTGCCGCCAGCCGTCTGAATTTTGCCGAGGGCGCACTGCGGGCGGCGCACTGGTTGGCGGTACAAAGCCCCGGATTTTACGATATGCAGGACGTTCTGGGTTTGAAGCAGGGGCCGGTCCTGTAATTTTCCCTGCACTTAAGTAACGAGGAGCAGCTATCATGCAATGTGTTGTCGCGAATCGGGTACCTGTAAAGGCCGAATATCGGGCCGAGTTTGAGGCACGTTTTCAAAAACGCGCGGGAGAAGTGGATAAGCAGCCGGGATTTGTGCGCATGGAGGTTTTGCGTCCGGTCAATGATGACGGCGTTTATGTCGTGCTGACGCACTGGGCTGATCAGGCAGCGTTCGAGGCCTGGATGAAAAGTGACGATTTCAAGGCGGCCCATACCAATCCGCTGCCCAAGGAAGCCTTTGGTGAAGGGGGCGGTCTGGAGCGTCACGAAGTCGTGATCAGTGCAGAGACCGCACCTTGATCCACTGCCGCGAAAAAACAGATTTTTGCGGATACACCACTTAATATGACGGCAGCTTTGGATGCCGGAGATGAGGACGAGCATGGCAGAATTGACGCGGGAACAAGTAGAGCAGTCATTGCAGGCAATGGAAGACCCTTATCTGGGTAAAACCCTCGCAAAAGCCGGCGTACTCAAAAGTGTGGACGGTAACCAGGTCAAACTGGAATTACCCTATCCCAGCGCTGGTGTAGCTATCAGTCTGAGTCAGGATGTGGCGCGGCAGATTCAAAATGACCACGGCCTGCAGGCGGATGTTTCGGTCAGTCATCGTATTGTCACCCATCAGGTCCAGCGCGGCGTCAAGCTCATGGAAGGCGTGCGCAATATTATTGCGGTAGCGTCGGGCAAGGGTGGCGTGGGCAAGTCAACCACCTCAGTAAATCTGGCGCTGGCGCTGGCCAGGGAAGGTGCCCGGGTAGGGATTCTGGATGCCGATATTTACGGTCCCAGCCAGCCGCGCATGCTGGGTATTTCCGGTAAACCCACCAGCAAGGATGGAAAAAAGATGGAACCCATGGAGGGGCATGGCCTTAAAGCCATGTCCATCGGTTTTCTGATTGACGAAGAAACCCCCATGGTCTGGCGCGGGCCTATGGTCATGCAGGCGCTGGAGCAGCTGCTCTCGGATACCCGCTGGGGAGAACTGGATTATCTGGTCATCGATCTGCCACCGGGTACGGGCGATACCCAGTTGACCCTGGCGCAGAAAGTGCCGGTTTCCGGGGCGGTCATTGTCACCACGCCCCAGGATATTGCCTTGCTGGATGCTCGCAAGGGTCTGAAAATGTTTGAGAAAGTCGGGGTTCCAATCCTCGGGATCATCGAGAACATGAGTTTTTATATTTGTCCCAAATGTGGCAATGAGGACGATATTTTCGGACATGGCGGCGGTGCCAGCATGGCCGAGCAGGATGGTGTGGAATTTCTGGGCGCCATCCCTCTGGACCGCAGCATTCGCAGCGAAGCTGATAATGGAGCGCCCACGGTGGTGGCGCAACCCGATTCGCGTCTGGCCAAAATCTACATCGAACTGGCGCGTCATGTGGCCGGGCGGGTGGCCAATCAGGCCGTGGATCATAGCCACAAATTCCCCAATATTGTCGTGCAGAATCGCTAAAATGAGTATCAAATCCGATCGCTGGATTCGGCACATGGCAGAAAATGAGGGGATGATCGAGCCCTTTTCCCCCCGTCAGGTGCGCCATGTAGAGGGCAGTCCCATCATTTCCTACGGCTTGTCGTCATATGGTTATGATATTCGCTGCGCCGGTGAATTTAAGGTATTTACCAATGTGCGCAGTGCCATCGTCGATCCCAAAAATTTCAGCGAAGATTCTTTTGTGGATTTCAGTGGGGATACCTGCGTTATTCCACCCAATTCATTTGCCTTGGCGCGTACCCTGGAATATTTCCGGATTCCCCGCAATGTGCTCACCATTTGTCTGGGTAAAAGTACCTACGCGCGTTGCGGTATTATTGTGAATGTCACGCCCTTTGAGCCGGAGTGGGAAGGCTATGTGACCCTGGAATTTTCCAATACCACGCCGTTGCCGGCCAAAATATACGCCAATGAAGGTGTCGCCCAGGTACTTTTTCTTGAGTCTGATGAGGTCTGCGAAGTGTCCTATGCGGATCGGCGTGGTAAATATCAGGGCCAAAGTGGTGTGACTCTTCCCAAGGCTTGAGTGGTTCTGTAAGCGGAAAAATCAGTCCTGGCAGATGTTAATTTAAATAACCGTGGATTCATTTGAGGGTGTTGTCATGCGCAAAACAGCATTGGTCATACTCAGTATCATCGGCATTTTTCTGATGCTTTCAGGCCTGTTGTTTTTTCTGCAGGGCACCGGAATATTTCCCTACCCGAAAAGCAGTTTCATGATCAATGAAACCATCTGGATTATCCGTGGAGCTATTTTATTTGTGGTCGGGTTGATTGTTCTGTTGATTGGCCGCCGTTTCCGGCGACCAGTTAAATTCCGCTAAATGGCAGAGAAATCAACGTTTCCGGTTTACAGCAGGTCCATGAAGCTGAAACCCTTCTTGATGTAGGCATTGTTGGCATAACCGTCCTTCTCCCAGGTGCCCTGTGGGCGGGTGCTGTCCAGCACAATCTTGTTGACCCATTTGACACTTTTGTAGCCGTACATTTGCGGGACCAGCAGACGCAGCGGATATCCGCCTTTTCGCAGCAGCGGCTGTCCGGAAATGTGCGTGGCGAGAATGACTCCGGGGGCGCGAGCCTGATCCATGGAAAGACTGTCTACGTAGACGCCATCGGCGCTGTAAAAAGCGACATAGCGGGCGCTTGCCTGAGGTTGTATCTGCTCCAGAAAATGCGACAGGGCAATACCCTGCCAGTGAACATTGTTGACAATCCAGCCGGTTACGCAGTGAAAGGTTTCGATTTCCCGATCCTTGCTGAGTTGATATAACTCGGGAAGGGTGAAAATTTGAGGTTTGTTGATGAGTCCCGCAGTCTCAAGACGATAGGTATCGGGATTGATTTTGGGATAAAACCCGGCATAAGTGTAATACTCCGGAAAAACCGGGATTTTGGTATCCGCCCAAGCCAGGGCAGGATATGCCAGACTACCTGCTCCAGTCGCCAAAATCAGGTCACCCGCTGCGCGTAGGAATTCTCGACGATTGATTGACATGACTTTTATCCTCTTTTCCAGACGGCGAATATACGCCAAAGGGCGTCGCCGCGCAGTGCATGATAAGTGGCCATGACAACATGGCCTATCCAGAAATAGGCTAACAGGGGGGTACCCAGGCGCATTAGCGTAAGTCCAATTTGTGCGCCTCCGCTCAGATGCAGGTCTCCACGCAGAACGAGCCAGCCAAGAAAGCCCCCAAAGGTCACGATGCTGACTCCGATGAAAAAAATGGCTTGCCAGAGGCTGGATAAACCCGGCCTGACCCCATGACTGGGTAATTTTCCGCGAAATAGCCGGGCAAGGTCATGACCTACGGCTTGAGGGGTGCGCCAGGAAAACCAGGTACCCAAAAGATGACGTCCCCAGGGTGTGAGTAAATACACCAACCAGGTAAGAACCAGCCAGCCGGTCAGAATCAGCCCGGCAAGTACATGCAGCGGGAACCAGGTGAAATTGGCAAACCACAAGGCGGCCAGGCTGTTCCATAACTCAAAGGTAACACTCAGCACCAGTCCCAGATGCAAAATCTTGGCATAAACAGGATATTCCACCAGGTTTTCAGGCGTCTGAGCGGAGAATACGCTGCCGGGAATATGAATGATTTCTGCCATGTCTTGCCTCGCTTGTAGACTTATTCCAGATTACGTGAAATTTCGGGTTCCGGATGCATTATATTCACCTCGAATGCGTGACCATCTTCCAGGTTTTTGCGTATCACCTGAGCCTGGGCGCGAATCGCCGCAAGACGGTCATCGGACATGCGTTCCAGATGCTTCCATTGCAGGGCGGTACGCGGATGCTGACGGAAACGTTCCTGGTGCGTCTGCAGAAAATCCCAGTACAGCACCGTAAAGGGGCAGGCTTTTGCGCCGCTAGCCAATTTGGGTTCATACGGGCAGCGCTGACAATGCCCGCCCATTTTCTGCAGATAATTACCACTGGCGACATAGGGCTTGGATGCCATCCAGCCGCCATCTGCATACTGGGACATGCCGATGACATTGGGCAGCTCCACCCACTCCACGGCATCCACGTAAATGGCCAGAAACCAGCGATGAATGGCTTGCGGTTCGACACCCAGCAGCAACGCAAACAGACCGGTAATCATCAGTCTTTCAATATGGTGGGCATAACCATGCTCCAGAGTGCGCGCGATGGTGTCCTGCAGGCAGGACAGGTCGGTTTTTGCCGTCCAGTAGAATTCCGGCAAGGGCTGATGGGCCTGGAGGATATTCTGCTGCAGCCATTGGGGCATGTGCAGCCAATAGAGGCCGTGTATGTATTCGCGCCAGCCCAAAATTTGCCGGATAAATCCTTCTGCAGAGGCGATGGAAACTTTACCAGCCCGGAAATTTTCTTCCACCGCCTGAATGACCGTTATGGCACGGATCAGGCCGAGATTCAGCGCTGCAGACAGCCGGGAATGATAAAGCCAGACCTGTCCTGGCCAGAAAGCATCCTGCAGGGGGCCAAATTGTGCAAGACGACTATCCAGAAAATCCTGAAGCGCAGCTTGGGCCTGTTGGGAAGTCACCGGCCAGTCAAAGTGTTGCAGGTTACCCGGGTGTTCGGCGAATTGTGTTTCGACCAGGGCCATGACTTCCCGGGTGATGGCATCCGGAGTAAAACTCAAAGGTTCCGGAATCCAGCCGGGACCCTGAGAACCGGGACGCTGACGGTTTTCCGGATCAAAATTCCAGCGCCCGCCAACCGGCTGATCATTATCCATGAGTATCCCGGTTTTTTGCCGGGCGTGGCGGTACCAGAACTCGAGACGCATCTGGCGACGATTTTCTGCCCACTGGCCAAATTCCGGGACTGAAAACAGAAAATTAAGATTACGCCGTTCTTGCCAGGGAATCTGCCTACTTTCTGCGCAGTGAAGAATGGTTTCGCGCAGCTGCCAGGTGCCGGGACGCAGGCTGATGATTTGCCGGGGCTGCCAGCGTAGTAGAGCCGCTTCCAGGGCCTGACTCATGCTCTGATAGGGGTGCGTGCCAAAGGTCAGATACTCCAAAGGAAAGCGACGTTGCCGCAAGGCTGCAGCATGATGACGCATGGCACTCAGGAACAGGGCAATGCGGGCCTTATGCGACCAGACTATGCTGGACTCTTCGGGCACTTCGGCCATCCAGCACAGATCCTGATCCGGATCGAAGCCTTCCAGGGCCAGGCTGTCCGGATCCAGATGGTCACCGAGAATCACTACCAGATGACGAACAGTCCTTTCAGTCTGAGACATGGGGCTGGTTTCCGGAGTGATGCCGATTTTTTCGACAGGCGGCTGAACAATAACGTACTTCATCCCAACAGCGCTTCCAGCGTTTACGCCAGGTAAAGGGGCGCTGGCAGACCACACAGATTTTTTCTTCCTGATGACGTTGTAGGGGTTTCATGGCTTATACAAAATTAGAAATTGTATAGTACAATAAGACTAACAAGGCTTCGGCGCAATGCGCAAGGTGTCTGAACCTGCATCCACTGACGAAGTATTTGCGTAATAGCTGATAAGGCCACTTTGCCAGGGTGTTGCGGTTGTGCTGTGGGGATTTGAGCGTACCGAGGCATTGCAGGTTCTGGATCATTCGAACCGACATAGGATGTTTGGGGAGCTTTGCGTTATCCTATACTAAGTGAGTACTTGTACAATACATTTAAAAACAATAAAGGAGATTTATGCGAGTTGCCATCATTGGTGCAGGTATTTCCGGGCTGGGGGCCGCCTGGATATTGCGGAAAACGCATAGCGTGAGTGTTTTCGAGGCGGCGGACTACCCCGGCGGTCATACTCACACCTTGGATGTCAGCCTGCAGGGCGTTTCAGCACCTGTAGATACCGGTTTTCTGGTGTTTAACGATCGAACCTACCCGAATTTGCTGGGGCTTTTCGCGGAACTGAATGTACCCTGGACCGCCAGTGACATGTCCCTCAGTGTGCGCCTTCCTGCCCTGAATCTGGAATGGTGCGGCTCCAGTCTGAGCACGCTTTTCGCCCAGAAGCGGAATATTTTGCGTCCGGCTTTTTGGGGAATGCTCAAGGATATTTTGCGCTTCAATCGCGAGGCGTTGGCCTGGTTAAACATAAGCGATGCTGACATCACCCTGGACGAGTTTCTGCGTCGGGGAGCCTACGGGGAGTGGTTCAAAACAGCCTATCTTCTTCCCATGGCGGCAGCCATCTGGTCTTGCCCGACCGCAACCATGCTGGCTTATCCGGCGCGTTCCATTTTGCAGTTTTACCGGAATCATGGACTGTTACAGATTTTTGATCGGCCACAATGGCGGACAGTTGTTGGTGGAGGCCGTGAATACGTCCAGCGCATCACTCGACAGCTCAGCGATGTCCGTCTGAATGCGCCGGTGGAAGCATTGCATCCGGCTCCGGAAGGCGGGGTCATGGTCCAGTTTGCCGGCAATCAGAAAGAACACTTTGATCAGGTCATTTGCGCCCTGCATGGCGATCAGGCCAGAAAGTTGCTGGGTGACCATTGGCCAGAACAAAGCGCGGCGCTGGCGCAGTGTCAATATCAGGACAATGAAGCCTACCTGCATTGGGATGAAAGTTTTCTTCCCAAGCATCGCAAAGCTTGGGCTGCCTGGAATTTTCATGAAGAAGGGGTTGCCGACGCCCGGCGTTCGGTAGCTGTCACCTATTTGATCAATCAGTTGCAACCTCTGCCCTTCAAGACGCCGGTTATGGTTACTTTGAACCCGCAGCGCGTACCGGATCCGCAAAAAACCTGGGCACAGTTTCATTATGCCCATCCGGTATTTGATCATGGGGCATTGGCTGGCCAGGAGGCCGTGCGTCGTCTGCAGGGTCGAGATGGCTTATGGTTTTGTGGTGCCTGGCTGGGCCATGGTTTTCATGAAGACGGTTTGCGCAGTGCCGTCGAAGTCGCCAATGACATGGGTATTCGCGCTACCTGGCAAGAGCAGGCAAGTCCTGCCACTGAACCCCGGATGGAAACATGGCCACAACAAGTTCTACGCTGAAGGGCGGGCTTCTGCTGGGCCGCGTCATGCATCGTCGCCTGCAGCCGTTGCGACGCGCATTTCATTACCGGACCTTCAGTATTTGCTTTGATCTGGATGATTTGTCGCTGCTGCAGAAAATTCTTTGCCGCTTCAGTCCCCTGCGTTTTCACAGTCGTGATCATGGCGGCCGTGATAATTCGCCACTTTCAGCCTGGATTCGCGACATTTTTGCCGAGCAGCAGATTGAAGTCAGCCGCTTTGTCCTGGTCACCTATCCCCGTCTTTGGGGGTACGTTTTTAATCCGGTCAGTTTCTGGCTGGGCCTGGACGAAGCCGGCAGACTGCGCGGCGTGCTGGCTGAGGTGAACAACACTTTCGGCGAGCACCATAGTTATTTACTGGCGCACGCAGACCGGCGCGCTATCGGCAAGGGTGACTGGCTGGTTGCCAATAAGGCTTTTCATGTATCCCCGTTTTTACCGGTAGAAGGGCAGTATCGCTTTCGCTTTCATCTCGAAGATCAAGGGTTTCAGGCAGATATTCATTATCTGGATGCGGATGGCGCGCCATGTCTCATCACGCAAATTGCGGGGCAGCGCCGTGATCTGAATATTTCCAGCATCTGGCGGGCCGTTTTGCAGCAGCCTTTCATGACCTTCTCAGTCGTTTTTTTTATTCATTGGCAGGCCATCCGACTATGGCGTGCGCACATTCGTTTTCATAAAAAACCGGAGCCCCCCCAGCAGGAGATCAGTTTATGAGTACAGCGCTTGGTAACCAAAGAATTCCTATGTCAGGACTTCCCCGCTCTGCACAAAGCTTGCTGAAGATGCTGGAAGGCATGCATTGCGGACAATTGACGCTGAAAACCCCGGAAGGGGAAATTTTGCAGTTTCAGGGGGCAGAATCGGGTATTCAAGCCGAGTGGGTGGTGAATGACTGGCGGATTTTGTCGCTGCTGGCACGGGATGGTGATATTGCTTTCGGGCGCGGTTACATGGAAGGCTTGTGGGAGAGCAGTGATCCGGTGGCATTGCTGCGTCTGGCTATTGCCAATCGTGCCATGGTCGAAAAATTCGTTGAGGGTTCATGGTTCCGGCGCTTGATATTCACCCTGCTGAACCGACTGTTGCGCGCCAATACCCGGCGCGGTAGCCGCAAGAATATTTCGTTTCACTACGACCTGGGCAATGAATTTTACCAGCTCTGGTTGGATTCGAGTATGACGTATTCCAGTGCCTTGTATGATGGTGACGATTCCCTGACGCTGACTGACGCCCAGGAAAGAAAATATGCACGGGCGCTCAGTGCCCTGAATTTGGCCCCTGGATCAAGACTTCTGGAAATAGGCTGTGGTTGGGGTGGATTTGCCGAATATGCAGCGCGTTGCGGGTTTTTTGTGCATGGTATTACCCTGTCAAAAGAGCAGTTGGCTTATGCGAAAGAGCGGCTTGAAAAACAGGGGCTCAGTCATTTAACGGAATTTTCCCTGATGGATTATCGGGATTTACAGGGTCGTTATGATGGAATTGTCTCCATCGAAATGCTCGAGGCGGTGGGTGCTGAATGGTGGTCCATTTATTTTCAGCAAATTCACCAGCTGCTGCGCAGAGGCGGACGGGCGCTGATCCAGAGTATTACCATCGCCGATGCGCGTTTTTCGGCCTATCAGAGAAGTTCTGATTTTATCCGTCATTATGTGTTTCCAGGCGGGATGCTCCCTTCTCCGGCCCGGCTGCAGGAAGAAATATCTACAGCCGGTTTGCAATTGCTCGAACGCAAAGATTTTGGTCAGGACTACGCCAGGACTTTGCGCATTTGGCGTCATCGTTTTGATATTCAGGAAGAGGCCGTTAAAAGCCTCGGTTATGACTCGGTATTCTGCAAAATGTGGCGCTTTTATCTGGTTTATTGCGAAGCCGGTTTTGCGGAAGGAGAAATTGATCTGACCCAGGTAACCCTGACTCATGGCTAAGCTACTGACTATTTTCTGTTTGCTTTTGATGAGCCCGTTCGCTTGGTCTGCAGCGCCCAAGGTGCCATTGCCGGCAGCGGTAAAAACGGCGGCTCCGGATTTGCATTTGCTGGGTGCGGGACATCTGAACTGGCTTTTTTTCAGTGTTTATAACGCGGCGTTGTGGATCAGCGGCGATCAGTACACACCCACCCGGACTTTTGCCTTGGGCATTGACTATGAGCGCAGTTTCAGCAGCCACGAGCTGGTCAAGACTTCGCTCAAGGAAATGCGGCGACTGGATGATCTGGATGCCGCTCAGTTGGCAAAATATCGGACTGACCTCCAGCATGCATTCCCGGATGTGCAATCCGGTGATCAGATTGTCGGCTTGTGTATGCCCGGGAAATACACGGCATTTTATTATAATGGCGTGCTCCATAGCAAAATTGATGACCCGCAATTTTGTCCGGACTTTTTTGCCATCTGGTTGAGTCCCCATACCCAGGTACCGGGTTTGCGCAAAAAGCTTTTGGACCTGCATGAATAAGCAGGACAGGCCCTCCCTGAAAATGCTCCTGCTTTACGCTCCGCTGGGAATGCCTTTGGCATTTGGTGCCTTGCCTGTATATCTGTTAATACCCCATTTATATGCCACGGATTTTGGGATGTCCCTGAGTTTGCTGGGGGTAATTTTGTTGGCAGTCCGCTTGCTGGATGCCGTGCAGGATCCCTTGATCGGGCTTTGGAGTGATCGCTGGGCAGAACAGCACCGGGGGCGGCGTCTGCTGATTCTTCTGGGTATTCCCGGAATGATTCTGGGTTTTTATCTGCTGTTCAATCCGCTGGCAGGCATGATCTGGTTGAGTCTGAGCTTGTCTCTCATTGTTTTTTATATATTTTTCAGTGTCAGTAGTGTCAATTATCAGGCCTTGGGTGCAGAACTCTCCCATGACTACAATGGCCGGACCTGGCTGACGACCAGCCGCGAGGCTGGTGCATTAATTGGGGTGTTACTTGCAGCCGCATTACCCGACCTGTTGATGAAGCATTTTGGGCGTCATCATGGTCTGGAAATTTTTGCGGGTATTTTTGCGATGTTGCTCATTCTGGCCGTAATGCCTTTGCAAAGGCGCAGTATGCAGCGCCCGGTGGTCGGCGAGAAAACGCCGTGGTGGGCATTTTTTTCCGCGTTGCGACGTAAGTCATTACGGCACTTGCTGATTATTTATACCTTGTCGCAGTCTGCCAATGCCGTAGCTGGAACCCTGTTTTTCTTTTTTGTGGATGAAATTCTTGGTGCGCATCAATTGGCTCCCTTATTTCTACTGGCCTACTTTCTTTCGGGCGCATTGGGAATGCCTTTATGGTTGTGGTTATCCAGTCATTTCAGTAAGAGTCTGGCCTGGCGCCTTTCCATGTTCATTGCCACCCTGGCATTTTTCTGTGCTTTTTTTCTACGCAGCGGTGATGTCTGGGGCTACGCGCTGATTTGTGTATTTACCGGTTTGACTCTCGGGGCAGATCAGGCCCTGCCGCCCAGTCTTCTGGCAGATCACAGTGATCAGGACAGTCGCAGTCGACCGGGAAATTATTTCGGGTTGTTGAATTGGGTGGGCAAAGCCGCTACAGCCTTGGGCGCCGGTTTGATATTGCCACTTTTGCAGGCTCTCGGTTATTCCTCAGGGAAAGATCTTTGGGCCTTGTCTTTTTGTTATGCCGTGATTCCGGCGCTGACCAAAATCATCGCCATTATTTTGATGGGCTATTGGTCGGTAGAAGGTCGGGAGTTACGTTTTTCTGGTTCCATATCTGGGAGGGTATCATGAATACAGTACATAAAGTTTTGGGCTTGTCTTTGGTGATGGCGCTGGCTGGTTGTGCCACTCAGCCGCAGGAATACGCACAAAGCCATCCTAAATTTGATTTGAAGACGTTTTTTAATGGCCCCTTGATGGCCCAGGGCGTTTTTGAAAATCGTTCAGGTAAGGTCGTCAATCGTTTTGTGGTGCGCATGATGGGCTCCTGGCAGGGGAATCAGGGAACTCTGGTGGAAAACTTCACCTATTTTGATGCTGCCGGTAAAAAGACCTATCAACAGCGGGTCTGGCATCTTACTGAAACCAGTACACATCACTTTGTTGGCAGTGCTGAAGGTTCGGCCTGTGATGTCAAAAAGGCTTCTGGTGATGCCTTCGGATTTGCCCTGCACTGGTCCTACGATGTGCGTCAGCCGGTCGGTAAAAGCTTTTACAATCTGCACGCCAATGACTGGATGTACATGATCACTCCCGATACGGTCATGGATCACACTGACGTCACCTGGTATGGATTCCATGCCGGCAACATCTTTCTGGAGATGCATAAATTGCCGGATACGGCGGCTAATCGGGAAAAAGTCGCCGCAATTAAATAGTTTTATTCATCAACAAGTTCAACCAGTTGCTGCAATTTCTGGGGTTTGAAGCGGGCCCATAGCAAACCCCAGATAAATACCAATAGCACGAGTAGCACAAACAGCACCGTGGCAGCACCTTCTCCGCCGGCAGGTAAGGGCCATAAACTGACTTCCAGTACTTTGAGCAGCAGCGGCAGGGAAATGACGGCGATGATAAGGCTGAACCAGCGCCAGACATGTTTTTGTCGAAATAAATACAGAGGCGTAGCAATATTGGCGAGGCTGTAAATCAACAAAAAAGCCAATCCGGTAAATGTGCCAAAAGTCCCGACCACGGACAAAATGGAAAAATGGCCCACGCTCACCACCACTATACTGAACAGAACCAGCATAGCGAGGAGACCCAGGGCGCGGGTAGGGGTCCCATGCGAGGGGTGCCGGAAATGCAAATACTGACTGATGACTTGATGTCCCGCCATGCTGAATAAAATGCGGGAAATACTATTCAGGGTGGCGATGGTCGCTGAAAAAGCAGCAGTAGCCATGGCCAGATCCGAAAAAATGCCCAGCCAGGGCCTGCCAATAGCCTCGGCAATCCGGTTGAGAGGAGCAGGGCTGTTACCAATGGCGGTGGGGATGTGGGCAAAGGCCAGAATTTCAATGTAGGCCATAGCCACAAAAAACAAGCCGACCATCCCCACGGAAAAGAGCATGACCTTGGGAATAGCCGTGCGCGCAGCCCGGGTTTCCCCGGCAAGGTTTCCGGCTGTTTCAAAACCGCCGTAAGCCAGCAGGGATAATATTAAAGCCTGGGTAAACGGGCTTTGCTGCAGTTGCGCAAAATGCCATTGAGCCGGATCCCGCCAGCCAAAATGTCCCAGCGTAAATGCGGCAATCAGCACAATGCAGGCGATGGAAAAAATTTCCACCCAAAGTCCCCAGCGGGCGGAAATTTCAATGCCGCGCCGCGCCAGTCTCCAGGCAATCAGCAGGTATACAAAAGCAATAAGCGCAATCCAGCCGATGCCGTGAATGGGCCAGAAAAAGGCCAGGGCCTGCTCCAGAAACAGGCCTCCTAACAGGGGCGCAGCTGCCAGGGCACCAAAATATCCGGCAATCATGACAAAGCCCGCCAGCATCCCGGCTATGGGGTGCAAGGCTTTGCTCAGATAAAAAAACAAGGAGCCCGGAGAAGGGAAATGCCGTGCCAAAATACCAATTTGCAGGGCGACCAGCATCATCAGGATGCCTATGACGCTATAGGCCAGCCAGGTAAAATTGCCACTGTGCACCGCCACCAGGGAAATGGTAACGGCGGGCATTGCCGAGGGGGTAATGTTGGCGACCGCATGGCCCCAAATTTCACTGGGGCTGACGGACTTGGAGCTGGAGTGCATAAATCGGGATACCCATTATTCTGACTGTAGTGAAAAATTATAAGGGGATGGCCCTATGAAAGCGATGAGAGCGTTAGTCCGGCCAGTGTGAATACAGCCAGCGCCGACTGGGCTTGCCCTGCGGCACTGGCGCATCGTCCCAGAACCGTGCCGCTGGAATGCACAGCAGATAGGGCTCTTGCCATTGTTTGCGTAATGTAGAGACCTGCTCGCCGGGTACTTTTGCAACGGCGGTCAGGTGCCGTGCTCCTGGCGCGCCAATGATAATGCTTTCGGCCTCTGGATACTGGTCCGTCAACCGGGCTTCCTCCGCTTCAGGACGGATGCTGTGGCCATTTGCCAGACTGAATCCCCCATCTTCACGGCCGCACCAAAACAAGCAGCCGTCAGGATCCTGGCTGACTTCATCGCCACTGTTGATCCAGCCCTGATCATCCTGAATGTTTTGCCAACCCGACGCGGACAGGCGGGCATCAGCTTGCCCGGGTGAATGATAATGGAGGGTTTCGCCACGCAACGCATATTCCACCAGGGAATGTCCCAGGATAAATGGCTGAAACTCTCCGGGAGGCCCCAGCGTGATTCCCGGCCCGGCCTCGCTTTGTCCATAACCCACCCGCAGCGCAGTGCCCTGGAGTTGATTGGCAAGGACTTTACCAATGGGGGCTCCGCCAATGATGCCACCTTGTAAGCTATGCAAGAATTTTGGGGTAAGCAGGCGTGCTATACGCGGAACCGTCAAGAGATGGGTGCAGTCCCGGGGGGGATGGCGAGCGCGCTGTGCTTCTACCTGAATAACACTACCTGCCATGCAGGCGGGCAGTAATTCCAGCACACCCGCAAAGGCATGGGCCCAGGGTAGGGTGTTCCAGAGCAGGCTATCGGCGCTGAGTTGCAGTGCCGGTAAATGGGTGGCAACCTGCCAATCTAACGCTGCAAAGCTGAGTCGGTAAGCATTTCCGGAACCCATACTGCCCGAGCTCCACAAAATCAGGGCCGCATCCTGATCGTCATGGATGCCACCTTCCTGAACTTCTTCCTGAACACGATCTGATGAGTAATGTATCCAAAGTGCGGGCTGGAGCAGTTGCAGGCGGCGCTGGATTTCCAATGGGTGCAGGGTAGGGACGGGGCAGAATGTCCAGTCACCCATCCAGCAGGCCAGCATATAGGCCAAATATGCGGGACTGTTGGGCAGGCTGACTGCAATTCTGCTTCCGGGGATGATTTTGGCGCGGCGCCAGCGGGTTTTGATACGGGCGGCTCTGGCCCAGAGCGACTGTCCCGGCCAGGCATGGGTATTACCATTCCGGTGCCAATCCAGTGCAAAACCCTGATGCAGACCTTCTGCCAGTTGATGCAGAAATTTATGGCGACCTGACAAGTTCAGGACACCAGATCCAAATTCATTTGCCTTAACAACAAGTGCAGCTGGTTACGAAAATCTTCGGGAATGTCACTTTCAATGTGCTGGATTTCCCGGTCAACCATTTGTAAAAGCGCAATTTGCTGCTCGTTCAGGAAATGACCGCCATCCTGCTGAAAGGCGTTGTTCAGCATTTGCCACAGGCTGTTCAGGCAGACCAGGTAAAGTTGCCGTTGTTCCTGATGTATCTCGGGCAGATCTATCAGCGCTTGCAGCAGTTCATCGGCATACGCCAGAAACTGGGTAATGACTTGGTTTTCCGCAGGAATCTGCATCAGCCCAGATCCTCGTACAACTGAATAATGCGATCAATAAAAATAAAAAAAAGCGGACTTTTACGCATATCGTAAAACATGTGCACATGGGCAGAGATAGGGCGGATACGATAGGTGAACGTATAGTAAAAATGCGCGTCCAGAGACCCCTCCTGAATACCTTGGCGGAATCTTCCACGAAACAGGCGGCTGGCTGTGCAGGGTGCGACTTCCGTGAAAAAATTACGCCCCAGAACTTCGTCCGCAGACAAACCACTGAGCCGCGCCTCTGCTGCGTTAAAAATTTTTACCTGAGCGTGACTGTCCAGAGCAATGATGCCAAAACTCTGCCGGTCAGCCATTTGCGCATTGATCTGGTCGGGGTTGTTCAGGATGGCATCTGCAACAAAATTGTGGGCTAACATTCACGTTCCTTGGACAAAGACACAATAACAGGCAGAACAGATTCTGTGCCATGATGTTGTCAGGCAGCGGGGTGACCGCCAGAATCCTCTCAACTCATGGGCTTTCCTGATCATTTATGGGACGATACATCCAGTCAATGTGTGCAGGAACCTGAGCGACAATGATAAAATAGATTGCTGTTCAGGGTCCATATGTCAATAAGGCGTCATATACAAAAAGGGAACGGTTGTGGATATCAGCACGGATGAAACAGAAGTATCGCAATTTCCAATCAGTGTGGTTGAGCAGGAAACCGGTATTTCAAAAGAGTTACTGCGCATGTGGGAACGGCGATACGCCTTTCCGGTGCCGGGTCGGGATGCGGCAGGTAACCGTCTGTATAGTCGTGCGCAGATTGAGCGGTTGCACCGGATTAATCAATTACTGGCAGCAGGGTATCGGCCGGGTGCTGTGGTGGGTGCCGATGCGCAGAAAATCGACAACCTGTTGGCTGAAATTCCTGCGCAGCACTCTGCACCCCGCGAAGATCCTGCCGTGCTGGCAGAAGCGCTCAATATGCTGGCCTCCGATCGTCCCGAGCAGTTGCGTAGTTACATGCGCCGCCAGCTGCAGCAGGAAGGACTCCCCCGCTTTGTGCTGCAGGTCGCCGCGCCTTTGCTGCAGCGCGTCGCTCGCGCCCGAATGATGGGTGAAATAAAGGCTTATCGGGAGGGCTGCCTTCAGGAACTGCTGATGGAATGTCTTTATGTCGCGACCAGCCAGTTGCCGGGTGGTGAAACCCGCCTGCGGGTTTTGCTGGCGAGTTTTCCCGGAGAAGGCCGCACGCTGGAATTGCAGATGACCCGCGCCCTGCTGATGGGTGAGGGCGTGGATGTTTTGTTCATTGGTTCGGAGCCCGAAGTGGATGATTTGATTGCGGCGGCAGAAGCCTGTCATGTGCAGGTGATTCATCTGGCGGTATCTGCAGCTTCAGTCAATGCGCAGAATCGCCAGCTATTACATGACTTGCAACAACGCATGCCTGCAGGAGTCAGCTTATGGTTGGGGGGTAGTGGTTGCCAGGAGCTGGGAGCTGCAAAGGATGAACCCTGTTTTGTGCGCTTGCAGGATATGTTGAAAGCCATTCGCGAATGGGCCTGAACATTCCTTGGAAGTGACTAACATTTGTTTACTACAAATGATTGACAAAGTTGTGGGTGTGGTCTAAATTTCAATCGTTGATTGAATTCCAGGAGCGTGTCATGGCAAACACCGATTCAGTACTGGTAGTAGGAGCGGGTCCCGCAGGTCTTTCAGCAGCAGCAACCATTGCCTCCATGGGTAAAAAAGCCGTCATCGTCGAGAAAGAAGATGTTCTGGGTGGAGCCCCCATCATTTCCGGCTATGCGCGTCTGGTCCCCTCGGGTGAATGGGCCAAGGACGCCATCGGTCGTATGGTAAGTCGAGTCACCGGCAATAAAGATGTGGCGATTCATACTTCAACAAAAGTAACCCGGTTTGAAGGTGAAGCAGGCAATTTTACGGCGACTTTGAGTTCCGGTGAGAAAGTAGATGCGGGTGCGGTGGTTCTGGCCACCGGGTTTACGCATTTTGACTCTATAAATAAACCTGAATGGGGGTTCGGTACCTATGAGGACGTGCTGACCACAACCCAGATGGAACAGATGGTCGCAACCGGACAAATTCGTTGTCCCTCGGATGGAAGAGTTCCGGAGCGGGTCGCGATATTGTTGTGCGTAGGTTCTCGCGACCGCCAGATCGGCAGAGAGTGGTGTTCCAAGATCTGCTGCACGGTGTCGACTAATCTGGCTATGGAAATCAAGGAGATGTCACCGACCACCGATGTGTTCATCTATTATATGGACATTCGTACCTTCGGTCTTTACGAGGACAAGTTCTACTGGAAAAGCCAGGAAGAATTCAAAACCAAGTTCGTCAAGGCTCGTATTGCCGAAGTAACGAAATCTCCGGATGGACGCTTACTGGTCAAAGGCGAAGATACCCTGGTTAAACGTCCTATTGTTATTCCCATGGACATGGTAGTGCACGCTATTGGCATGGATCCTAATGCACTGAATCCTGAAATTGCCAAAGTGTTTGGTATCGGTCTTGAGAAGCACGGCTTTATTGATCGCGCCGAGCAATATACCAACACTCAAGGAACAACCCGCAGGGGCATTTATGTTTGTGGCGCAGCTACAGGTCCTGAAACCATTGATGATTCAATGGCACAAGGCCAGTCTGCGGGTGCCCGGGCGGTAGCTGATTTGTATCAATTACTGGCGGCCTCTGCCTGATTTTCCTTTATTTTTGAGTTTTCTCCAGTTGTGAATTCTGGTGGCCTTGAGGGATGCTATGCATCCCTCTTTTTTGCTGTATAAAGATGTTTAAACAGTATTCACAAATTCCAGTGACAGGCGCGCTATGAAACAATACGAATCATCACTTCCGGTATTTCATATCAATCAATTTTTTAATGGTCCTGCGGTGGCTACGGGAGTTTTCCAAGACCGCTCGGGTAAGGTGGTCAATCGCTTTATCATGTATTTATTGGGGACGTGGCAGACTGATTCTGTCGGTTCCCTGAGCGAAAAATTTCTGTTTCTGGATAATGACGGTAAGGCCAGTCACGCTGAGCGTTTGTGGCAATTGCAGGTAACTGGTGCCCATAAATTTACCGCCACTGCACAAGGTTCTGCAGGGGATATTGTGGGGCTTGCTCAGGGAGAAGCCGAAGGCTTTGCCATGCGCTGGCGATATACGGTAAGGCAACCGGTGGGTAAACGGTTTTTCAATTTGCGGGTGGACGACTGGATGTATTTGATTGATAAAGATCATGTTGTTAACCGGAGCAAAATGCGCTTTTTAGGCTTTTTTGTGGGTGACGTGAGTATAGAAATCCATCGCTTGGCGGATACGCCAGAAAATCGTAAAACTATGCTGCAGTTACCGCGTGTGGGCGATGCGGTGCCCGTATGAGCGATAAGTCCTATTGTCAGGGTAAACGTTGCTGGTTGATCGGGGCCAGTACGGGAATCGGTGCTGCCTGCGCCGCAGCACTGAATGCCCAAGGTGCCCGGCTGGCGCTGACGGCGCGCAATCCAGCCAAGCTTGCGGACTTGGCCGCCAAGCTGGGTAACGATAACACCCTGGTTTGCCCCGCCGATGTGACGACTCCGGATGAACTACACAAAGCCTATACAGATATTCGCGAACAATGGGGTGGTCTGGATGTGCTGATGTTTCTTGCCGGCACCTATCAGGCCGCACGGAGCTGGGAACTTAACCCGGACCAGGCCCGTCAGGCCATCAGTACCAATTATCTGGGCGCGGTAGATGCGGTACATACGGTACTTGCCGATTGGCTCGCGGCCGGACAGGGGCAGATCGTCCTGACCTCCAGCGTTGCTGGTCTGCGTGGTTTGCCCCAGTCATTATATTACGGACCCAGCAAGGCGGCACTGACCCATTTCGCCGAAGTCCTGCATCTGGATCTGGAACCCAAGGGGATCAAGGTTCAGGTCATTCATCCCGGTTTTGTTGCAACGCCCCTGACTGCGCACAACGACTTTCCCATGCCCAATTTAATCAGCCCCGAACAGGCAGCCACGGAAATTCTGGCGGGTATGGAAAGCAGCGCGTTTGAAATTCACTTTCCCCGCGCCTTTACCCGCAAGCTCAAATTTCTGCGCTGCCTGCCCTATCGCTGGTATTTTTCGTTGATTCATCGTTTTACGGGGCTGTAGAAAAACGGCGTCAAAAGCCAAGGACCAGCAAAAGCCCTTCATCAACAATGACGGTTGAAATGTTGCAACCGGCCAAAGCCAACCAGTAATCCCCACTTATCCCGCACACCCATTTCCGGCTATCATGTCGCCACCAAAGCACCAGAAGTGTCCCAACAACATCAGAGGTCAGGAAGCGTGACAGAAACCATCAGCCGCAGTGATCGCGGTAAAAAGAATATGCGGGTGACCCTGATGGGGGCAGGGACCAATTTGGTGCTGTTTTTTACCAAATTGGCGGGGGGCATTTTCGGCCACTCCGATGCTTTGGTGGCCGATGCGGTGCATTCTTTATCTGATCTGCTTTCGGATTTGGGCCTGATTCTGGCCATGCATTTCAGCAGCCAGCCGCCGGATCAGGAACATCCATACGGGCATGAGCGTTTCGAGACGCTGGCGGCGCTGGGCACGGGTACGCTGCTGGCGCTGAATGGCACGGGTATTGGCTATGAGGCTGTGCAACGTCTGGTGATTGGACATTACGGGATGCCTGCGGTCTGGACTTTGTATATTGCCGCCTTTGCCATTTTCGCCAAGGAAACCCTCTATCAGATTACCATTCGGGTGGCGCGTAAAACCCGCTCGGCAGCGTTACGGGCCAATGCCTGGGATCATCGTACCGATGCGATTTCCAGCGTCATTGTGTTGATTGGTATTGGCGGAAGCCTTCTGGGTGCCCCTTATCTGGATTCGGTGGTGGCTCTGATTGTGGCCTTGATGGTGCTGCGCATTGGCCTGGTGACCGCCTGGGAGGCATTGCAGGAACTGGCAGACCGGGGGCTGGACGATGCAGTTTTGGCGCAAATTCGCGAGGTGATTCTGGGTTGCGAAGGTGTGCGCGACCTGCACCTGCTCAAGACACGCAAGGTCGGGCATCAGGCTCTGGCTGAGGTGCATTTGCAGGTAACCAATCCGCTGCTCAGTGTCTCCGAGGGGCACCAGATTGCCGAGCGGGTGCGTATGTCCCTGTTGCAGGCGGTAGATGATCTGGTGGACGCCACCATTCATATTGATAGTGAAAATGACGAAGAGGGTGGTGCGGTGCTGCCGCCGCGCAGTGTCATTGATGAAAAGGTAGAATCCGTATTGCTGGCCCGTAATTTGCCTTTACCTCAACAAATGACCTTGCATTATCTGAAAGATGGTGTGGTGATTTGCCTGCGTTATCCTTTTCCGCCTGCGGCGAGTCTGGAGAGTCTGCAAGCACAGGAAAAACAGATTCAGGAAGCCTTGCAGGGAAAGGTTTCCGGCCTGCAGCGGGTAGATGTCGCCTGGCAGACGTCTGCCACGGAGAAGGAATGAGCGGTTGTGCACAATGTTGGTGCAAAGCGTTTGATTGCACTGTTATGGGGTGCTAATTTGGTGCAATAATCCACCAGGATTCTGTGGGTGCTTCATTTGAAAGTGGTATCAGTTTTGCATGCTTAATGGTATTCAGGTCGTACATATTTCTTGATTGGAGGAGAAGCAGATGGGTCACACCCCGAAAGATGTGCTGAAGTTGATTAAAGAAAAAGACATCAAATTTATTGATTTCCGTTTCACCGACACCAAGGGCAAGGAGCAGCATGTTTCTGTGCCTTCCCACACCATGGAAGAAGATACTTTTGTAGAAGGCAAGGCCTTTGATGGTTCTTCCATTGCCGGCTGGAAAGGGATCAATGAATCCGACATGATTCTGCTGCCTGATCCAGATTCCGCCGTGCTCGATCCCTTTACCGACGAAGCGACCCTGAACATTCGTTGTGACGTTATCGAACCGGCTACCGGTCAGGGTTATGAGCGCGATCCGCGTTCAGTGGCTAAACGTGCCGAAGCCTATCTGAAAAGTACTGGCATTGCCGATACCGCTTATTTTGGCCCCGAAAATGAATTTTTTGTCTTCGATTCCGTGACCTGGAATATCGACATGAGTGGCTGTGGTTACAAGGTCGATGCGGAAGAAGCTGCCTGGAATTCCGGTAAGGAATATGAATCCGGCAACATGGGCCATCGTCCCGGTGTGAAGGGCGGATATTTTCCGGTACCTCCGGTGGATTCTGCTCAGGATCTGCGTTCAGCCATGTGTCTGGCGCTAGAGGAAATGGGTCTGAAGGTCGAAGTCCATCACCACGAAGTGGCTACCGCCGGTCAGCATGAAATTGGTGTGGGCTTCAGCACCCTGACCCGCAAAGCCGACGAAGTACAGATTCTGAAATATGTGATTCACAATGTCGCTGCGGCTTATGGTCAGACCGCAACCTTCATGCCCAAGCCCATTGTCGGTGACAACGGTAGTGGCATGCACGTCCATCAGTCGCTGGCCAAGGACGGCAAAAACCTGTTTTCGGGTGATTTGTACGGTGGTTTGTCGGAACTGGCCATTTATTACATTGGCGGTATCATCAAGCACGCCAAGGCCATCAATGCGCTGACCAATCCCAGCACCAACAGTTACAAGCGTTTGGTCCCCCACTATGAAGCGCCGGTGTTGCTGGCCTATTCGGCAAAAAACCGCTCTGCTTCCATTCGTATTCCTTTCGTCAATAGCCCCAAGGCGCGTCGTATTGAAGTCCGCTTCCCGGATTCCACGGCCAATCCCTACCTGGCTTTTGCGGCGATGATGATGGCCGGTCTGGATGGTATTCAGAACAAGATTCATCCCGGCGATGCCATGGACAAGAACCTCTATGATCTGCCCGCCGAAGAGCAGTCCAATATCCCGGGCGTGGCCGCTTCTCTGGAAGAAGCTTTGCGCGCTTTGGAAGCGGACCATGAGTTCCTGATGAAGGGTGGCGTATTCAGCCAGAGCTGGCTGGATGGTTATCTGGATGTGAAATGGGCGGAAGTGCAGGCTCTGCGCGTCACTACCCATCCGGTGGAATTCCAGATGTACTACAGCCTCTGAGCTCATGGCGGGCGGGTGGCCCGCTGATTTGCACAGGTAAAGGCCTCGCAGCATGCGGGGCCTTTTTATTACTGCGCCTTGACAATCATGAGCGGGGCGACCATATAAGTTGCGCTGGATGATGGGGAGATCGGTTGATGAAAAATGCAAGTATTTTTGGTGGAGCAGGCACTTTCGTACGCCGCAGTGTGATGTTGACTTTGCTGCTGGCCGGGACTTTCAGCGTGCTTGCCAACGCAGAAACCATATACCGCTGGGTGGGTAGCAACGGTGTGGTGAGTTACGGAGAAAATCCGCCCGCAGGCGCCAAGAGGGTTGAGCAAATTGCCGGTGCGCCTCAGCAATCGGTGAGTACGCCCGCAGAGGTTCAGCGCCCTCCGGAAGCGGCACCGAATGTTCAGCCCGGAGTAGACAAGCCGGAGCTGAACGCGAGCAATCCTGCCCGTAAACGGCTGGAAGCCGAACTGGTGGCGGCGCGTCTGCAGTTGCTGCAGGCGACCCACAATTATCAACAGGGCAAAGCTATCCGCACCGGTAATGAAAGAAATTATGCCCGTTATTTACAACGGGTAAATGGTCTGAAGCAGGAAGTGGATAATGCCCAAATGCGGGTTATGTTATTGCAGCACCAACTGGAACAGATTCCGGAAACGACCGCTCCAGCATCACCCTCACCCATGCAAGGGCATCAGGCGCACTGAGTCGGGTTGCGGTCTGGTCCCGATTGAGAATTGGGATAGACCGGTAACGCCCTCGTAGCTTAGTATATCAGCCTGGATAAAGACCGTCAGGGAGATCAAATGCCACGTTTCTTGCTCAGTAACGATGACGGATATCTGGCACCGGGACTGGCAGCACTGGCTCAGGCAATCACTCCTCTCGGCGAAGTAGAGGTTCTGGCACCGGAGCAGGATCGCAGCGGCGCCAGTAATTCCCTGACCCTTGATCGCCCCCTGCGCATGCGTACCGGCCTCAATGGTTTTCACTATCTGGTCGGCGGTACCCCAACGGATTGCGTGCATCTGGCAGTGACTGGTCTTTTTGCCGAAGCCCCAGACATGGTGGTGTCCGGTATCAACCGGGGCGCCAATATGGGTGACGACGTGCTTTATTCCGGCACCGTCGCCGCAGCGACCGAAGGTCGTTTTCTGGGGCTGCCAGCCATTGCCGTCTCCCTCGCGGGTCGTGATTGCAGTCACTTTGAAACGGCGGCCAGAGTCGCTGCCACCCTGGTTACCGGCGTGCTCAGCCATGCGCTGCCCGCAGATACCATTCTCAATGTGAATGTGCCGGATTTGCCTTACGAACAATTGCGGGGCTTTGAAGTCACCCGTCTGGGGCGACGCCACAAAAGTGATATGGTGATTCCGGCTGCGGACCCGCGCGGTGATCCGGTCTACTGGATTGGTCCTTCCGGGCGGGAAGCAGACGCCGGGCCGGGTACGGATTTTGATGCGGTACGTCGGGGGTATGTCTCCATTACGCCCCTGGATCTGGATATGACCCGATACAATTTTCTGGAAGGCTTAAGTCAGTGGCTGCGCACTTGCCAGTCCTGAACCCGGAAGTAGGAATGATTTCTCCCCGCACCCGGGGGAGGATGGTGCTACGCCTGCGGGCGGCGGGTATTCGTGATGAACGCGTGCTGGATGTGATGAATCAGGTGCCGCGCCATCATTTTGTGGCCCAGGCCCTGGCGGGACGGGCCTACGAACTGGTCTCCCTGCCCATTGGTTATGGTCAGACCATCTCCCAGCCGTGGACTGTGGCGCGGATGATGGAGGCTATTCTCGAAAACAACCCGATTCCCCGACGCATTCTGGAAATCGGGACCGGTTCTGCTTATCAGACGGCGCTTCTTGCGGAACTGGGGGCGGAAGTATTTACTGTGGAACGCATTGGTCCCCTGCATCATCATGCGGACAAGGTGCTGAGCCGACTGGGTTATTCCCAGGTACATCTGTTGCATGGTGATGGTAGTGGCGGCTGGCCGGAGCAGGGGCCGTATGATGCCATTGTGATTACGGCGGCGGTTCCTTGCGCTTTGGCCCCCTTATATCGCCAGTTAAGGCCTGGCGGTCGTCTGGTGATGCCGGTGGAAGATCGGGGCAAGCAACATTTGCAGGTCAGCCATTGGGATGGTCATGAAGCCCGGATCAGTCATCTGGGTGACTGTTTTTTTGTTCCCTTACTGGCTGGTACGGTTTCATTAGCCTCTGGAGAGTGTTAAGCATGAACGACGCGATCAGAGAAGAGGAAGAAGATCTTTCCGTGGAGTCCGTGGATACGGCAGATGAGACGCCGGAAATTGCTGAGGAGGATTACGGCGAGGCCCCCGACTGGGATGCTACCCGCTGTTATCTGAGGGAAATCGGTCATAATCCGTTGCTGACGGCAGAGCAGGAAATTTCCCTGGGGCGGCTCGTTCAGGCGGGTGATGCGGCCGCGCGCAGCACCATGATAGAGAGTAACTTGCGTCTGGTGGTCAAATTGGCCAGACGTTACATCCACCGTGGTCTGCCTCTTCTGGATTTGATTGAAGAGGGGAATCTGGGCCTGATTCGTGCCGTGGAAAAATTTGATCCGGAAAAGGGTTTTCGTTTTTCGACCTACGCTACCTGGTGGATACGCCAGAATATCGAACGGGCCCTGATGAATCAGACACGCACCATTCGTCTGCCTATTCATGTGATGAAAGAACTGAGTAGCGTCTTGCGTGCAGCACGCTGTCTGGGCCAGACCCTGCAGCGTGATCCAACGGCTGAGGAAGTGGCGGCAGCCATGGATCGGCCTGTGGACGAAATTCGCGGCTGTCTGGAAAATGACGGCAAGGTGACCAGCCTCGATGTACCTCATGGTCGTGAATCTGAGCGCCCCCTGGCCGATGTTATTGCTGATATGGCAAATCCTGGCGTTGAAGCGGCTTTTGCTGAGCAGGATTTGTCCCTGCAGATTCATCACTGGATTGGATCCATGTCTGAAAAACATCGGCAGGTACTGTTCTGGCGCTTTGGTCTGGATGGTACGGAGGGGGCGACTCTGGAAGATGTCGGTAACCGTCTGGGTATCACCCGGGAGCGGGTGCGGCAAATCCAGGTGGAAGCCTTGCTGGCGTTACGTCACCGTATTGAAGAAGAAGGTCTGACCACAGAATCCCTGTTCGGCTGAAGCAGGCTTTCGCAGGCTCCGGCAGGCCGGTGGCGGTGAGGCTTTTTGCTCCAACGTCCCTTGCCTGTTGTTCTACGGCTCATCCTGCTGTCAGGAGAGAACTCGCCCTTTGGGCTCAAACAGCTCTCCTGACGGGCGCAGGATTTCACCAAGAACAACAACGGCGCGGGACAAAGTCGCTGCAAAGCCTCCCCGCCACCGGCCTGCCGGAGCCTGCTCTTGAAAACCGCTGGCCCAAAAATTTCAAGCCTCTGGATGCATCAGGGCGGCCAGCACCATGCGGTCTTCGGCCATTAAAATATTGTAGGTCCGACAGGCTGCGCTGGTATCCATGACTTCCACAGGAATGCCGGCATCGCGCAGGGCTGCCATCAGTTGCAAAGGAAAATGCTGTTTTTTACCGGTGCCCAGGAGCATGACGTCGGGCTTGCGGGCGAGCACTTCGTTAAAATGCTCCAGGCCGAGCCCTTCAGCACTTTCCGGTCCCCAGGGGCTCTGCAGCCAGTCCGCCGCTACCAACAATCCATGGCGGTAATGCTGGCCGCGTACCACGATGCCGTCTTGTCCATAGCCATTGATGAGATTGTATTGGGCGTCCTGTTGCAGGTGTAATTTCATGACTTTCCTCCATGATGCGGATTGACAGGCCAGCGTAGCCTCTCTATTGTTCTTCGGTTTCGGTATTCACGACAACCCTTGAAGGCCTGTGTCCCATGAACAGTGATTTTGAACGTATCCGCCGTTTGCCCCCTTACGTGTTTAATATTGTCACTGACCTGAAAAATCAGGCCCGTAAGCGCGGTGAGGATATTATCGACTTTGGTATGGGAAATCCCGACCAGCCCACGCCCCAGAATATTGTCGATAAGCTCTGCGAGACCGCCCAGCGCGGGGATACCCATCGTTACAGCGTATCCCGGGGTATTCCCCGGCTGCGGCGCGCTATCACGACCTGGTACGAACAGCGCTTCGGGGTGGCTCTTGATCCTGAATCAGAGGCCATAGTGACCATTGGCTCCAAGGAAGGTATTGCGCATCTGGCCCTGGCTACCATGGGCCCCGGGGATACGGTGCTGGTTCCCAGTCCGACTTATCCCATACATCCCTACGGTTTTGTGATTGCCGGCGCAGACGTGCGCCATGTGCCGATGCTGCCGGGCGTGGATTTTTTCGAAGAACTGGAAAAGGCCGTCAAGGCCGCCTGGCCCAAGCCGAAAATGCTGGTCATCAATTTCCCGCATAATCCGACGGCAGCGGTGGTCGATCTGGATTTCTTCAGGCGGATTGTGGAGTTTGCCAAGGAGCATCGCATCTGGGTGGTGCATGATCTGGCTTATGCTGACATCGTCTTTGATGGCTATAAGGCGCCCAGCTTTTTGCAGGTGCCGGGGGCCAAAGATGTGGGGGTGGAATTTTTCACACTGTCCAAGAGCTATAACATGCCCGGCTGGCGGGTCGGCTTTGCCGTAGGTAATCCCAAGCTGGTGGGTGCCCTGGCGCGCATGAAAAGCTATCTGGATTACGGCACCTTCACCCCCATTCAGGTGGCGGCCATTACGGCACTGGAAGGTCCTCAGGATTGTGTGGAAGACATTCGCCTGATGTATGAACAACGCCGCGATGTGCTTTGCGAGGGGCTGGATGCAGCAGGTTGGGTGGTGGAAAAGCCCATGGCAACCATGTTTGTCTGGGCGCGTATTCCGGAAAATCTGCGCAAAATGGGTTCGCTGGAGTTTTCCAAGCTGGTGTTGGACCGGGCCAAGGTGGCGGTCAGTCCCGGTATTGGCTTTGGTGAACTGGGTGACGAATATGTGCGTTTTGGTCTGGTGGAAAACGAACATCGTACCCGTCAGGCCATCCGTGGAATCAAACAAATGTTCCGTGAGGATTTATGATGAGCGACAGCATGGATCCTGTGCGTATTGGTATTCTGGGAATGGGCACTGTCGGTCAGGGCACGGTGCGGGTGCTGGCACGTAATGCCGAAGAAATCACCCGTCGGGTCGGTCGGGATTTACGGGTAGTCCATGCTGCGGTGCGTAATCCGGCGCGTCTGGAAGCATTGGACCTGCAGGCGCGGATCAGCACCGATCCCTGGGCCGTGGTGCGCGATCCGGAAGTGGATGTGCTGGTGGAAGTCATGGGCGGTACGGGGCTGGCCAGGGAACTGATTCTGGCAGCCATTGCCGCAGGCAAGCATGTGGTGACAGCCAATAAAGCCCTGCTGGCTGAACATGGTAACGAAATTTTTGCCGCCGCCCAGCAACAGGGGGTGATGGTGGCCTTTGAAGCAGCCGTAGCCGGAGCCATTCCGATTATCAAAGCCATCCGCGAAGGTTTGGCAGGTAACCGCATTCAATGGCTGGCGGGTATCATCAACGGCACCAGTAACTATATTCTGACCCAGATGTTCCGTGAAGGCTGGGATTTTCAGCAGGCGCTGACCGAGGCCCAGCGCCTGGGCTACGCCGAAGCGGACCCCGGACTGGATGTGGACGGGGGAGATGCAGCCCACAAAATCACGCTGATGGCCTCCATCGCTTTCGGCATCCCGGTGGACTTCGCTCACTGCCATGTCGAGGGCATTCGTGCTCTGGAGCGGGATGATGTGGTGTATGCAGCAGAACTCGGTTATCGCATCAAGCTGCTGGGTATCTCCCGGCGTCGCGCCGATGGTGTGGAACTGCGCGTTCATCCGACCCTGATTCCCGAAAGTCATTTGCTGGCCAATGTCGAAGGACCCTTCAACGCCATTCTCGTCGAAAGCGATGCGGCCGGACAGAGCCTGTATTACGGGCGCGGTGCGGGCGGTGATCCTACGGCCAGCGCGGTGGTGGCTGATCTGGTGGATGTGGCCCGGACGATGACGGCCGACCCCAGCAACCGCGTGCCGCATCTGGCCTTTCAGCCGGATGCCTTGAGTGCCTTGCCGCTGCTGCCCATGGCCGAAGTGGAGAGCGCTTACTATTTGCGCATTCATGCCCATAATCGTGCTGGTGTTTTAGCCCAGGTGGCGACCATGCTGGCGGAACACCAGATTTCCATTGAGGCTTTGCTGCAAAAAGAATCGCCGGAAGCCGATACGGTTCCTATCGTTCTGTTGCTGCACCGTTGCCGTGAAGGCGATCTGGAGCAGGCTATCCGCCGGATTGAAGCCCTTCCGGTAGTGGCTCGTCCCGTTTTACGGCTGCGTGTCGAAAGTCTGGCCGAACAGTGAATCCGCTTTCCGAATCCATTTTTTATTGCTTCAGGAATTAGTTATGACGCGTTACACCGGTATTATTGATCGTTACCGTGATTTTTTGCCTCTGGCCCCGGATACCCAGGCAGTCAGCCTCGGTGAGGGGAATACACCGCTCATCGAATGTCTGAATCTTCCGCGCCAATTGGGGGTGGATATCCGCTTGTTTCTCAAATTCGAAGGGCTGAATCCCACCGGTTCTTTCAAGGATCGGGGCATGACCATGGCGGTGACCAAGGCCAAGGAAGATGGCAGTGAGATGGTCATCTGCGCTTCTACGGGAAATACTTCTGCGGCTGCAGCGGCCTATGCTGCGCGGGCCGGAATGCAGGCTTTTGTGGTGATCCCGGAAGGGAAAATTGCTTTGGGCAAGTTATCTCAGGCCATGATGCACGGCGCGTTGGTCTTGCAAATTCGCGGCAATTTTGACGAAGGCATGCAGATTGTGCAGGAAGTGGCTGCCAATGCGCCCATTACCCTGGTCAATTCCGTGAACCCCTACCGTCTGCAGGGACAGAAAACCGCTGCCTTTGAAATTATCGAGGCCTTGGGCGAGGCGCCTGATTATCACGTATTGCCAGTAGGTAATGCGGGTAATATTACCGCGCACTGGATGGGTTATTGCGAAGCCACCGATGGCCGTGCTGATGTCTCTCAGGTGTTGACCACGGCCTGCAAATTCTGCAACGGGGTGTGTCGCTATGGTCATGGCAAACCCGGAAAACGTCCGAAGATGCTCGGTTTTCAGGCAGAGGGCAGCGCGCCGTTTATGGCCGGTGAGTTTGTGAAAAATCCGGAAACCATTGCGACGGCCATTCGTATCGGGCATCCCATGTCCTGGGATCAGGCGCATCGGGTGCAGGAAGAAAGTGGTGGCTGGTTTGGCAGCCACAGCGATGCTCAAATCCTCGAAGCCCAGCGCTGGTTAGCCAAATTTGAAGGCGTGTTTTGTGAGCCTGCCTCCGCCACTTCGGTGGCGGGCGTTGTTGCTGCTGCCCGCGCCGGAAAAATCGAGGCGGGGGCTACGGTGGTTTGTACGCTTACCGGACATGGTCTCAAGGATCCCGACACGGCCATTTCCCAGGGCGGCGAGGTGGTGACCGTCAATGCCACTCTGGATGCGGTACAGCGCGCCATACTGGATCGCTGATGGCCGATGTCTGCCTCTGGCTGTCGGGGTTGCACGGCATGCCGGAGGAGGACCTGGGCGCAGTATTACCGCGCTACTGGGGGCGTGGGCAGCGCACCCGATTGGTAGCGGAATCTTCTCTGGAAGTGGCCGGTCGTTTGCTGGGATTTGCCGGAGCACTCCCGGCGGCGGCGCTCCTGGCAGAAGCCGAAGGGATAAATACCGCCGGACATTGGGTCATTGCTCTGGAGCCGGTAGCTTTTCGCGGTCAGGCAGGGCGGGCGGTATTGCAGCCGTTGCCGGGTCTGGAAGAAAGTGATGCGGTGGCGTTGTTTGACGCTGCGGTCGAATTTTTGGCAGAAACACCCTGGATTTTAAAGCGTGGAGCGCGGCGCTGGTATGTGCTGAGCAGTACAAGTCCCGATCTGCACTGTCCTGATCTGGAACAGGTGTGGGGCCGTGAGCCTCTGGCTTTGCAGGTCACCGGGGCGGATGCCCGGCGCTGGAATGCCTTTCTCAATGAATTGCAGATGTTTCTGGCGGCCCATCCCGTCAATCAGGATATCCATGCAGTGGGAATGGAATCCTGGTGTTTGTTCTGGGCCTGGGGGGAGGGTTGCTTGCCGGAACAGCGTCCGCTGACAAAGTGGCAAAGTTTGGCGGCGGAGGCCGATTATCTGCAGGCCGCTGCTGCCTGGCTTGGGTTACCGCTCGCTTATCCTAAAGCACTGCAAGCAGCCGGTAAACTTCCCGATAATCTGCTCTGGGTCTGGTCCGGAGCCTGGTTGTATCCCGATGCCGCAAAATCATTCGCGGCGCTGCATCCTGCCCTGCAAAACTTCTGGCGCCGGGGTGGAACTCTGCAATGTTTGACCGGCGTGCTCGCCCATGGTGGGGTGGAGCGACTGACCCTGCGCAGTGCTGATCGCTGGCGCTTCTGGCGCAGGCTAGCCCGACCGGGTCATGCGCTTCCGGGAGTCTGGTGAATGGCTGTGAAAATACCCGAGGCGGGCGTGGTCAAAGGAGCGCGATAAGTTGCACGGAGTCAATCAGAACAAGAGTAGCGCGTGATGCCAGAACCCATAAAAATCATCGACAGGCCATTGTCACAAGATGTTTTTAATGCGGCAGTAGCGGCTGGTTATACGCCACTCCAATCGCGTATCATCGCCGGTCGATTGGGTGATGAGGATGCGGGAAGGGTGGGATTGCTTGTGCGCCCGCCGCTGAGTGCGCTCGATCCACCAGACCGTTTACCCGACATCAACGTCGCCGCTGAGGCTGTAGCAAGGGCTGTGAAACAAGGGTTGCCGTTGATTCTGCTGTCGGACTTCGACTGTGATGGAGCGTCCGGGCACGCGGTGCTGAAGTTTGCGTTGCGTGACTACTTCGGTGTGCCCGAACACCGGATACACAGCTACATCGGCCATCGCCTGCGGGAAGGGTATGGCGTATCGGAAAGCGTCACCCAGCGGATTCTGGACTCGGCACCGCGTCCTGCACTTGTCATTACTGCGGACCAGGGCAGTTCGGACCATGATCGCATCGAGAAGCTCCGCGATCATGGTCTGACGACAATAGTGACGGACCACCATGGGGTTCCAGAGCAAGGCCCGCCGCACGCCGCCATCGCCTGTGTCAATCCCGTCCGCACGGATTCAAGCTTTGCCGACCCCTACATCGCGGGCGTGCATGTGGCCTGGCTACTCTGCTGTGCTGTACGGCAAAAGCTCATCGACTGGGGGCACCTTCCGGCCAATGCGCCCCGTCTGGGCGGTCTCCTCGACCTGGTTGCGCTGGGAACCATGGCGGATTGTGTTGATCTGGCCCGCTCGGCGAATAATCGTGCGGTTCTGACACGCGGCCTCGCATTGATGAACGTACCGGAGGCGCGACCTGTGTGGCGTGCCCTGTACAAGGTCTCTCGTTGCAGCGGCCCGATTACAGCGGCGACATTGAGTTTTACCTTCGGGCCGATCATCAATGCCCGGGGCAGGCTGGATTGCGCACTGGGGGCCGTCGACCTGTTGATGTGCGACGACGAGGCGGAAGCCATACGCCTGGCGCATGTTTTGGTGGAGCACAATAGCGAGCGCAAGCGGGTCCAATCCAAGATGCTGCGCCGTATCCTGCCATTGGCGGAGGAGCAGGCGGTGGACGGGGCTATGGCCATTACCGTGTTCGATCCGGAAGGGCATCCGGGCGTACATGGGGTCTGCGCTGCCCGTCTGGTGGAAGCCTATGGACGGCCTGCTGCCTATTTCTCGCCCAAGCAGGAAAGCGAGCATATCACCGCTTCGCTGCGCACCGTGCCTGGATTTCATATACGCAACGCGCTGGCAGGGATTGCAGAATCCTATCCGGACGACTTCGTTGCCTGGGGCGGTCATGCCGGTGCTGGCGGCGTCACCTTGAAACGTGAGGGGTTTGATCGTTTCGCGACAGCCTTCAATGCAGCTGCAACCCGTGCCCTGGCAGCGTGGACCCCGGGCCCCCGGATACTGAGTGATGGGGCGCTCGAACAGCTCCCAAGTTTGGAACTGCTCAAAGAGTTCGCACTTTTGGAGCCTTTCGGTCGGCAATGGGAGGCGCCCGTCTTCTGTACGGAAGGTCAGATTCTCAGTGTGCGTCCCGTCGGGGATGGCACCCACCTCAAATTGTTGCTGGGCATCGGGCCAAATCGATTCGATGCCATCTGGTTTGGGGCGGTTCGTGATGGAGTGTGTCCCGTGGAAACGGGGCAGCTTGTCCGGGTAACTTTCGAGCTGGAGGCCAATACCTTCAGAGACGAGACGTCCTTGCAATTGCGCGTCCGCCATGCGGTGGTTATTGCAGGGAAACCGGTGATGGTTCAGCGAGTCGCTACATGAATGCAGTAGAAGTAGTATTACCCAAACCCGCTTTTCAAGCCTCAACTCTTGGGAATATGTGCCTCACGCATTAAGGAGAGCAGCTCCTCACTGGAAGGAAATGTTGTGCCCTCTCCGCCGTCGGTAAGCACACCTTCGGCCAAGGCACGTTTTTCACGGTTGTCAAACAGCGCTGGTGATTAGCCATTTTTCAGCAGAAATCAGCGTTTGGATTGTTCCCCTTTTGGAACCTCGGTATTTCGCTAATGCACATAATATTTCAACGGATTAATGATTCATTTTCCGCGAGATGCGGTGGTAAACACCTGATGCTGACAGTTGGCAAACGAATGACGCTGATTAACAGGGATTAAGCAAAAAACCTGTTGACTCTAATGATCAACCTTAAGATTCATCAAGATTGTAGCGCTACACTAACTGCGGTTTTTCAGCCATGGTAGAGAGTTTCAAAATCATGACAGTCAGCCCGCTGAATGACCGCTTCCGCTGCAAAATCGCCCATTATTCACCTTATTCAAGCTGCGTGGCGTTCAATCACCTCATAACCGATGCAGGCCAGCCAAACGGTCTTTGGTATCGGGCGGGAGCCATTTTTGTAGTAGGCCATCATGCGCCGAGTCATACCGATGGCTTCCGCCGCACGGCTTAAGCTGAGCTTGTTCCGCTCCATCCACAGGATGAAATCCTCACGTGTTGGTAATCCGGTCTGCTTCCTCCCCAAGGCATAGAGACGGCCTGCGCCCAGATCCAGTCCGCCGGGCCAACTCACAGACCATCGCCCCAGTCATCTGCATGCCCCTGAGCAAAGAAAGCCGGATCATGAAGTGCACAAAAGGGATCTTCCGCCCGTGGTGGACCGATAAGATCCTTAAGGTCCGTAGTAATCACTTCTCCGGTGGACCAATGGATTTCTACCTGGAACAGGCCAGTAATCGTCGCCGTTTCAATTTTGGGTGCTTGATTCATGGATTCAACCTCCGTTATTCCGTCAATAGGGCATCCCGATGCGCCTGAATCCAGGTCCGCACCGGTTCCAATCGCTTTCGGGGCGAGACATAGCCGACTAGAAGCGCGCCTGTTTCAATGGCCAGCGACACACGGGATCCGTCACGAAACTGCACATGGACGTGCGGAAGCGGATGCTGCTCCCGGCCATTGATGCGTATACGCCAGTCATCCCCTACGGAGTAGTTGGTCATGGCTTCATAGTAGGGAAATCATTGCACCATATCAAGGTTGACATCAATTTCGTTACACTTCGGTTTGCTCGGCCATTTCCAGGGCATCGTCAACCTCAATGCCGAACTCTTGGTGAATTAAGCTGGGGGGTGAAAAAAAGTCAGGCGCGGGATAAGGCCCTGGCCAGTATTCAAAATCTGCAGGAGAGCATTCGGGTAGCCCAACTCACCCCTCAGGTTGGGATCCAATATGGGCGGATCCGCCCTGCTCTGGAAAGCTGTGGACAACCCATTGGTAATAATGATTTAAGGATAGCAGCACACGCCCGCGCCGAAGGCTGGATTTTGGTTACCAATAACGAACGCGAGTTTTGCCGGGTGGAAGGCTTGCAGGTAGAAAACTGGGTAACGGCATGACCTGCTCTCAACACCGTCAAAACTCCACTGGAGATCAGCACCGAAACTGCGCATAATTATGGGCTTTGTGTGCTAGGTGAACGGCCTGGCGCGGGTTTGATCCCGGCGCAGTCCGCTGGAAAAGGAATAATCATGAGAGAAGTGAATGAGATGCGTGCGTTGCACGAAGATCTCCAGGCCCGGGTGAGCGGCCTGAGGGGGTATCTTTGACCTCGAAGAAAAGCGTGGCCGTTTAGAAGAAGTTCAGCGCGAACTGGAAGATCCGGGCATCTGGACCCAGGCTGAAAAAGCCCAGGAATTGGGACGGGAACGAGCGGCTCTGGAAGCCATCATCGGACCGATGGACAAGTTGAGTGCCAGTCTGGCGGACGGTAACGAAATGCTGGAACTTGCGCTCAGTGAGCAGGATCAGGAACTGCTGGCTTCAGTGGATGCCGATCTGGATACGGCCCTGGCGATGGTCGAAAAACTGGAATTTCAGCGGATGTTTTCGGGAGAGCATGATGCTTCCGATTGCTTTGTCGATATTCAGGCGGGGGCGGGCGGTACCGAAGCCCAGGATTGGGCAGAGATGATTTTGCGCATGTACTTGCGCTGGTGTGAGCAGCACGGTTTTGCTGCGGAACTGGTGGAAGTCTCGGAAGGAGAAGTGGCGGGTATCAAGTCGGCCAGTATTCACGTCAAGGGCGATCATGCCTTCGGCTGGCTGCGTAGTGAAACCGGTGTGCATCGTCTGGTGCGCAAATCGCCCTTTGATTCAGGAAATCGTCGTCATACCAGTTTCGCCAGCGTGTTCATTTATCCCGAAATTGACGACAGCTTTGAAATCGAAATTAATCCAGCAGACCTCAAGGTGGATACCTACCGCGCCAGTGGTGCCGGTGGGCAGCACGTCAACAAGACGGATTCGGCCATTCGGATTACCCACGTCCCATCGGGCATTATTGTCGCCTGTCAGACGGATCGTTCCCAGCATAAAAACCGGGCCGAAGCCATGCGTATGTTGCGCTCCAAGCTTTTTGAAATGGAAATGAAAAAGCGTGATGCGGAAAAACAGGCGCTGGAAGACAGCAAGAGTGACATTGGCTGGGGGCATCAGATTCGTTCTTATGTGCTTGACCAGTCACGGATCAAAGACCTGCGCACCGGGGTCGAAGTGGGAGATACCCAGAAAGTTCTGGATGGGGCACTGGACCTGTTTATCGAAGCGGCACTGAAGGCCGGCTTATAAAATGCAGTCACGCACAATTGGCGCGAGGAGAACAAAGTGGATCAGGAACTGAATGATCAGATGCAGGTACGCCAGGACAAGCTGACCCAGTGGCGGCATGAGGGACAGGCCTACCCCAACCACTTTCGGCGCGATGCCCTGGCGGGAGATCTGCAGGCGCGCTATAACGATATGGATGCCTTGGCGCTGGAGCTGGAGCCGATCCAGGCCCGCCTGGGTGGACGTCTGATGACCCGGCGGGTCATGGGTAAAGCCAGTTTTGCCGACATTCAGGATCAGTCTGGACGTATTCAGCTTTTTGTCAGTCGTGATGCCCTGGGGGAAGAGCACTATGCGCGTTTCAAGGCCCTGGATTTTGGCGACATTATCGGCGTGGAAGGGACTTTGTTCCGCACCAAAACCGGCGAACTGTCCCTGAAAGTCCACAGTCTGCAACTGCTCAGTAAAGCCTTGCGTCCCCTGCCGGAAAAATGGCATGGGTTGAGTGATCCGGAAACCCGCTTTCGGCAGCGTTATGTGGATCTTATTGTTACCGAATCGGCCCGCCGGACGTTTCAGATCCGGGCGGAAACCGTGGCCGCTCTCCGCGAAGGCTTGCGCCAGCGCGGGTTTTTTGAAGCAGAAACGCCCATGATGCATGCCATTCCCGGTGGCGCCACAGCGCGCCCTTTCATGACCCATCATCATGCCCTGGATATGACGCTGTACCTGCGCATTGCCCCGGAACTTTACCTGAAACGCCTGGTAGTGGGTGGTATTGAGCAGGTTTTTGAAATCAACCGTAATTTTCGTAATGAAGGGGTTTCCACCCGCCATAATCCGGAATTCACCATGCTCGAATGGTATGAGGCCTATGCCGATTATCGGGATGCCATGGATTTGACCGAAACCCTGATTCGCGCTGCGGCACAAGCGGCCCTGGGTGGCACCCGGATTCAGTATCAGGGCCTGGAAATTGATCTGGGCAAGGCTTTTGTGCGGATGAGCGTGAGCGAGTCAGTGCGCGCCTACAATCCGGACCTGGCCGACGCTGATCTGCGTGATCCTGAAGTCCTGGCTGCCAAGCTGGCGCAGATGCACATGCCCTGTGAGGCTTCCTGGGGCTGGGGCAAACGGCTGATCGAGATCTTTGAAAAGACCGTGGAAGGGAATTTGCAGCAACCGACGTTCATTACCGAATATCCTCTGGAGGTCAGCCCTCTGGCGCGCCGCAATGATCTGGACCCGGAGGTGACGGACCGCTTTGAGTTGATGATTGCCGGACGTGAGCTGGCCAATGGTTTTTCGGAGCTCAATGATCCCGAAGATCAGGCCGCCCGGTTCCGCGCCCAGGTAGAGGCCAAGGATGCCGGTGATGAAGAAGCCATGTTCTATGATGCCGATTATATCCGCGCCCTGGAATATGGCATGCCGCCCACTGCGGGCGTCGGGCTGGGTATTGATCGTCTGGTCATGTTGCTGGCGGATCAGCCCAGTATTCGTGAAGTCATTCTCTTCCCGCACTTGCGACCGGAATAATCATGCGCCCTTATGAGTTGTGGATCGGGCTGCGCTATACCCGGGCCAAAAGAAATAATCATTTCATTTCTTTTATTACCGGAACGGCCATCCTCGGAATGGTCATCGGGGTAGCCGCCCTGATTGCGGTCATGGCGGTCATGAATGGTTTTGACCACACCCTGCGTTCGCGGATCCTGGCGGTGACCTCCGATGTCATCATTCAGGGCAACGGGGTGCCGGTCATGGACTGGCAGACCGCTACCCGACGTTTGTCGCGGGTGCCGGATGTGACTGGCGTGGCACCCTATGTGCAGGCGCAGGCACTGATTTCCCATGATGGTCTGGTCAGTGGAGCGATGATTGAGGGCATTGATCCTGCTCTGGAAGGGAGAGTGGATAAGCTGGCCAGGGATATGAAAGTAGGCAAGCTGCAAAGCCTGCAAAGTCATCCCTGGAGTATCGTGCTGGGTACGGCTCTGGCCCGGCAATTGGGAGTGACCGTAGGCGATAAGATCACCCTGATTTCGCCTCAGGGCGGAGTCACCCCTCTGGGCGTGAGTCCGTCGTTGCGCCAGTTTACCGTGGTCGGTTTGTTTTCTGTGGGTATTTACGCCTATGACAGCGGCATGGCGTACATCAATCTGGGGGATGCCCAGCGCCTTTATGGGCTGGATAAAGGGGTGACCGGCCTGCGTATGCAGATCAAAAATCCCTTTGCTGCACCGGCTTTTGCCGCCCATCTCCAGAAACAACTGGGGCCCGCCTTTTATATTCAGGACTGGACCCAGACCCATGAAAACTTTTTCAAGGCCCTGAGCATGGAAAAACTGGTCATGTTCGTTATTTTATCCCTGATTATTGCGGTGGCGGCTTTCAATATTGTGGCGACCCTGGTCATGGTGGTGACCGACAAGGAAACCGATATTGCCATTTTGCGCACCCTGGGCGTCACGCCACGCAGTATCATGCTGATTTTCATGGTGCAGGGAGCGGTAATCGGCCTGGTAGGGACTTTGCTGGGGGTATTTTTTGGTGTCCTGCTGGCCCTGAATATTCCCACCCTGGTGCCCGCCCTTGAACAATTACTGCATACTCAGTTCATCTCTCCGGAGGTGTATTCCATCAGTCAGTTGCCCTCCAAGCTCGAACCCTGGGATGTGGTGCATGTGGCCGTGGCGGCCCTGATCATGAGCTGGATTGCCACCTTGTACCCCTCCTGGAGGGCATCACGGGTCGCTCCGGCGGAGGCTTTGCGCTATGAATGATGAATTGGTCCTGTCCGTAGAGCATTTGCGTCAGAGTTTTGCCATTGGCAGAGACAAGCTGGAGGTCATCCGCGACGTCAATTTGCAAATCCGCAAAGGCGAAAGCCTGGCCATTGTTGGCGCATCGGGGCAGGGCAAAAGTACCCTGATGCATCTGATGGGGGGACTGGAAAAACCCTCAGGGGGGGTGGTCCGCATTCTCGGTCAGGAAATCTACAAACTCCGGGAATCTGCCCGCAGCCGCCTGCGCAACCAGAGTGTCGGCTTTGTGTATCAGTTACATCGCCTGTTGCCGGAGTTTACCGCCCTGGAAAATGTGCTCTTGCCGCTCCTGATTCGTCGGGTGCCCCGGCATTCGGTGCAGGCCTGGGGCGAAGAAATTCTGGCACGGGTCGGTCTGGGTGAGCGCTTGCAGCACAAGCCGGGCATGCTGTCAGGAGGCGAAAGACAGCGGGTGGCCTTGGCCCGTGCCCTGGTAACCCGACCGGCCCTGCTTCTGGCCGATGAACCGACGGGGAATCTGGACAGTGAATCAGCCGAGAGTGTCCATGATCTGATGCTCAGCCTGAACCGGGAATTGGGCACCGCGCTGGTTATTGTCACCCATGAGCCCGCGTTGGCAGCACATATGGGACGGGTGTTGCGTCTGCAGAATGGTGTTCTGCAGAAGCTTGAAGGCTGATCCATTCCCGATGGTCCAATCCAGCACGAAGCCCTGCCCTTCAAGTAGAGAAAGCGGCGGATTAGCTGCGAAGCGGGGGCTTGGGCTGGGACCTGGTCATACGCTCTTAAAACCCGCTATGCAGAGACTGAAATCGAGAATCTGAATCAAGAGGTGTTTTTGAGAGCAGCATCCAAAGGTTAGGGATGATTTGTTGTTAAATCGCCATTGCAAACCGGTACTTGAAAGTTGCCAAGTAATTCGTCCACCGCATCAATAATGTGGTTGTCACCAATCAAGCCTCAAGCCGCATCCAGTATCCGCAGTTCTATATGTAGTCCTGCCGCCGTCGCCATATTTACCAACATGTCCAGACTAAAAAGATCAATCTTACCGCGCACCAGATCGGAAACACGCGGCTGTGTTACGCCAAAAAGTTGCGCTGCTTGGGTCTGGCTCATTCCACTACGGGCGATATGGTTCTTGAGTGACATCATCAACTGAGAACGTAGTTTCATGTTCTCAGCGTCCTCCCGCGTATCCTCAATCGCATCCCACACACTCGCAAATCGTTCTTCGCTCATGATTTCATCTCCTTTAATAAATCTCGGTAACGCTGTCCCGCAAGATCCAGATCCGTTTTGCGAGTCTTTTGGGTCTTCTTCTGAAAGCAGTGCAGCACATAAACGGCTTCTGGAAGTTTTGCCACATAGATCACTCGAAAGGCCCCTGTTTCATCTCGTATCCGAATTTCCCGAACGCCTTGACCCACGCTATTCATGGGCTTCCAGTCGTCCGGATCTCGACCTTTTTGTACCTGATCCAACTGGTATCCTGCTTCGCGTCTGGTCGACAGGGGAAAGGTGCGCAGATCTTCCAGAGAAGTGCCTTGGAATACGATAGGTTTTTGGTTGGTCACCGGACAAATATATAATAAATTATATACTCAGGCAAACCTGTGGGGTTTGAATCAGGAGAGACAGAATGCGTCATTCGGATGGGCAACAATCTTGCGCAGGCCAGAAAATCGCTCGGTCTGGCGATCTAGCAGCTTGTCGGACTTTCATTTTGCCTAAAATTATCGTATAATTACTTACGATTCAATGTGATGAGTGATTTTATGGCCCACTTCCTCGATACTGACCGCAAGACTGATTATCTTCTGCCCCCTTCCATGGACGACTGGCTCCCAGAAGGGCACCTGG
>NZ_JACKYY010000101.1:0-2192 GCF_015100075.1 Acidithiobacillus sp. HP-11 | reverse complement strand
GCTCCAGTCCGCCAAATCCAGGGCACGGGGCTATCGCACCCACAAGAATTTTATTAACATGGCTTACCTCGTACTGGGTAAGCTGGATCTCAAGCTACCCACTTAAAACAGCGAGGAACCATTTTTCTTAATACCATGTCCATGATAATAGGCAAAACCAAGATAACTCTCGGAGTGCGGGTTTCCGGCATGCGCGCCTTTTTTCGCCCAAAACACCGCTTTTTGGAATTGGTGGATATGCTGATAATACAATGTTAGCCCCATCATTGCGTTGGCATCGTCTTGTTGTGCGCTTTTCTCCAATATGCGAAGCAGGGCGTGCCCATCGTCAGCACTGAATGCCAGCACTTGAGACTCTGAGTATGTCAAGTCCGGTCCTGGCCACGGAGAAGGGGGTAAGCCTAGCGCGTACACTGGCGAGGAACAGGATAACAAAAACAACAAAATCATGGAGATTGTAGCAAAAAGAGGAACTTTTAATCTAGGTATGACGATCATGATGCTATCTCTCTGGCAGAGGTTTAACGGTATCCAAATTAAAGACTGAACGCTTCCAAATCTAGCTGATTACCCCAAAGTATTTAGTCGAATTTAGACAAATTACGAATACCCCAAAATGCAAGTGTCCTTTTGTGACAGTTTTGGTAACTGACATCCAGGCTTTGACCAGTTCAACGGATATGTGACAGCACACAATGCAGCGTACACAGGTCATTACGATTTCGGAAAGTAAACATGCCACACGCCATACACAAGATATTACGATTTTGAAAACCGAACACACGACTCACAAAGTAGGTGGTCATACACAACAAATTACGAATACCCAAAAGATCGGCATAGTCCGCCGCCCGTTGGGATTCGGCCCGCTCCATCTCCCGCAGATAACCCAGATTCAAGGTCGCCAACAGCATGGCGTCGTGATTGCCCAGCACCGGATAAAACCAGGGCGCATCCAACAGATCCAGTGCTGCGGCACTGTTTGGACCCCGATCCACCAGATCGCCCACGCTGAACAGGCGATCCGTATCGACATCAAAGCGCACCTGATCCATGAGCCGATAGAGAACATCGGGATGACCATGCAGATCCCCGACGATAAAGTCCCGGCCCTGCAGATTGGCTGGGTGCATGATGATACGCGGGTTCATGAATTTTTCTCCTCCAGGGCAATGACCTGATCCAACTGTACGCCGGTCCCCTCTCTCGGGTAGCCGAAGGCATTGGACAAAATGCGCACTGCACCAATGGAGTAATCCACGGCATGGTGGGTATGTCCATGCATCCACAGCCCGACATCCTGATCACCGCAGCGTGCCATATTTTCTTCAATGGAAGTATCGCGATGCTGTTCCGTTATCCATCTGTGCCCTCGCTTCCAGTTGCAGCAAAGAACGTGTGGTGACCCCCAGTTGCCGTAGTGAACCGGGATTGCGCCGAAACTGCCGCCGCAAGCCCTCGACAATCTCTGGTGGCAATGCAGGCAATGCCCAAGTTTCCGTGCCCAGATCCCGCGCAATTTCCTGGAGGGTGTTCGTAAAAATACGATCAAAGTCCCGGCTTTCGGGTTCGTCCACGCGAACGATGGTAAAACGCGCGCGCAAGGGTTTGGGCAGATCACGCAGGTCATTGGCCGTGGCCACCCAGTTGACGGCCGAATAATCCACCGGTCCCAACAAATACTCATCGGTGACGCAGCGGGCGGTGGTCGGTTCCAGCATGGTCAGCAGGGTTTCCCAAAGGCGGCCATTGTGTTTGCTGGTACCGACTTTTTCGATTTCATCCAGACAGACCAACGGATTGGCCTGACGGTTTTCGCGCATGAAATCGACCAGATAACCTGCCCGTGCGGAGCTCCACCCTCGTGCTGTGCCTTTTAGCATCATGTTATCGTTCCTAAAGTTTCACCGTTTTTCCGCGAGGAAAATCGGCATGGTTAACAAAAATGTCGGTCATTAAATATTATTATTTATCTATGAATTATACTTATTTTGGCGCTATTTTGTTACCCTATTTTTCTTGTTTTATTTATTGTGAATCAGCCAGATAACGATGAATAGAACCGCCTTCCGTGATATAATGAGTGATCGTTAACGCTCTGATTATAAAACGCAAGAGGCCCTGTTCGATGTCCATGCTACGCGATTTACTCCTCCCTTTCCCTGTCTCTTATACACATCTCCGAGCCCACG
>NZ_JACKYY010000094.1:0-3129 GCF_015100075.1 Acidithiobacillus sp. HP-11 | reverse complement strand
GGAGAATGGAGTCTGGTCTGCCTGGCGTGGAACATAAAACGCATGGCCGTATTGCGTCTGTAGGGCAGGAAAATGCAGATAAACCGCAAAAAACAGGGTAATAATGACCGAAAAAGACCCAAAATGAGCCATTTCAAAAAAATCGGGCTAAAATTTGGCGGTAGTCCGATGTTAAAACCGACGGGCTGCTAGTGCCCTTAAACTCTTGCATGGCATTTTACCGAACCCGATGCTCACACCAGCACACTTTGGATTTGACCAAGCCAATTATTTTTAATAATAGCCATACACTTGAGAGGCTCATCATGAACGGATATCTGCTACGTAAAACCGCTGTAATGGCTGGTTGTTGTTGTCTGACAGTGTCGTGGATACTGGTCAGCAGTCCAGCAGCCTCTGCATTCCCACTGAACAGCGTTCTTTCAATCAAGATCAAGCCTATTACCAACCAAGCACTGTCTCAAATCGTCGGTCGTGGTGTCATCGGCGGAAAAATTGTCTATTTCGGTGTAGAAATGCAAACCAACTGGACTGCGCCCAACAATCAAACATCGATGAGCAGCACCATGAATGTTGCACTTAATAGTCAGGGAAACATCTTTAAGCCCACCATCACCTATACAATGCAAGGCACATTGCCACAGTCGAAATCTTCAGCTACCAACAACGTAAGCGGAGAAGGTTTGAATAACATCCAAGGGGTTACCCAGGCCATCCAGATTGGAGGGAATGGCAATTCCGTTCAAAATGGCATGTCCCTGAATGTCATCAAAGGTGCTCCTAACACTGCCAGCGAAGGCAACACCATGACTGTGGGTACTCTAAGCAACAACGGTGTAACAATGACCGTACAGCCAGGACAGCTATCCATGGCGCTGACTAATGACGGCACAACCATTAGACAAGGCATTGGTTCTAATGGTGTTTTCCAGATATCTCAAGTAGGTACCAATATGAATAATATCCAGAACCACATGGCCCTCACGCTCGGCGTTAATCCTGGCACAAACAACGCCCAGAATCTTGCGCAACTACAGTCGGTCCTGAGCAGCCTGCAACCAGCCCCATAAGTTAACTATTAAAAGGGGGGCGTGAGGTTGAAACCTCTTGAGGCGGTTTCAGTCGTTCCTGCGCGCTTCGGTAACTTCAGCAATTATAAGGAATGGTCGCGGTATGCTGGAAGTTCGGTGCATTGCTCGTCATGCCCAGTCCTAGATTCATAATCAAGGAAGTTCTGGGGTTAAGGGCATAGGTCATGCCCACATTGGCCACCGCCACCTACAAGCGGCTACCATGCCCCTCTCCTAGCAAGCGCGTTTTCGGTATTATCCTGAAGACAGTCAGTAAAAGAAGTGCTTAAACTTAATCTGTCATTCAAGGCCAAAGCCACACCAAGACTGTACTAAAAAGCATACCCTAGGCCTACTTGACCAGGTTGGGCTTTACCTGCGTGAGTATTGATGCCGAGGGAATTTTGTTAAAATCATGATAGTCATTTGTATGGTTTTACCGGCCTGTGCTGGTGGATTATGACTGCAATGCGGAAATAAGTGGGCAGGCGACCTCGCCCGAATGCTTCTGACATTCTTCCAACAGTTCTGCCAATGCAGCTTCCATGGCCTTTAGTTGTTCCAAGCGCTTTCGTACATCGGATAAGTGACTTTCTGCTACCGCAGCTGCCTGCTTGCAATGCGCCCCGTCATCCAGATGCAGAAGTTGAGCGACCTCTTCAAGATTAAATCCCAGGCGCTGAGCAGACTTCACAAACTTTAATCGTTTCAGATCCTGCTGCCCATAGTGACGAATCCCTCCATGAGGCCGTTCAGGTATGCGCATCAGCTTCTTGCGCTGGTAGAAGCGTATGGTTTCTATATTGACCCCTGCGGTCCTTGCGAGAGTGCCAATGGTATAATTACGCAAATCGTCTGTCATAGTGTTGACTCCGTACTTGAGTACAGGAGTAAGTATAGCAAACGAGAATATTGACGCACGTGCGCTATGCTCAGTGATCTGGTTCAACAGGAGATTTTACCATGAACACCCAATGGATGACTCGTATTGCCGATAAGACAGGCGTTATCGGCACCCTTATCGGAAGTTTTAGTTGCGCCATGTGCTTCCCCGCAGCGGCGAGCATCGGGGCGGTCATTGGCTTGAGCTTTCTTAGTCGGTGGGAGGGGCTCTTCGTGCATATCTTGATCCCGGTTTTTGCCAGTATAGCCTTGGCTGCTAATCTAATCGGATGGTTTTCTCATCATCAGTGGCTTCGGGTCTTGGCTGGTATCATCGGACCCATACTGGTTTTAATCGGTTCCTTTGGAATGACTCAACATTTCCTGCCCATAATGATGGCCCGTGAGCTTTTTTATGTCGGTCTAGTTGTTATGTTGTTGGCAGCATTGTGGGACTTGTTCAGCCCGGCACATCGTCGCTGTAACGTGTCCTTACCAAAAGAGGGCCAGCGTGGCGGGTAATTTGCGCCATGTGCGTGCGGAAGTATAGTCAAATCTGTTTTAGGCGCGTTTTATGACATAGATCAGTGGCGCACTGTTGATCCTCCGACAGGTTTTGGTTGGTTTGAGTTTATCTGCAAATTCACCCCTCCCAAAATCTGCTGAAATTTTTTCCGGCGCACAAGTCCCGCCCAGTTATTCCGCCGCAGCATCTTGAAAATCAATCCCAGGAAGCCATTGCGTGTTATAGAGTTCTTGGTCAGATCAGGAGGGTAAATAGCAAATTCCTCATATAGCGTTTTCTGGAGCGAGCCTAATAAAAAGCTGCTGGCATATAGGCATTCAACTTCCAGCCATGCAAAATAATACCAACTATAATCTTCAGATAGCCTTACATTTAATGCAACCCGCCCCCGTCATGATAGCCGTGTGAGGACTGTGGAGTGCGGTCAGGAGAAGACTCATGTTAAAACTGAAAATTGCCGTTCTTTTTACCGTCACCTGCCTTTTTTCCAGCTGGGCTTGGGCGCATACAGCCGGACCCAGCCCTGAAGCTCTGTGGAAAGAAGTGCAAATTTTGCAAAAAACGCACGCCATCATGCCCGGAAGTACACCCTTTCAGCTGGGATCTCGGACGGTTGATCCTTACACTGTGGACCAGTGTAAGGATCAACCG
>NZ_JACKYY010000093.1:0-3476 GCF_015100075.1 Acidithiobacillus sp. HP-11 | reverse complement strand
GCCCTACAGAGCCGTATTGCGTCTGTAGGGCAGGAAAATGCAGATAAACCGCAAAAAACAGGGTAATAATGACCGAAAAAGACCCAAAATGAGCCATTTCAAAAAAATCGGGCTAAAATTTGGCGGTAGTCCGATGTTAAAACCGACGGGCTGCTAGAGAGATCTATCTGCCGGAGCATTCCGCCCGGAAGATGGTTTGCAGACATTTTCTTGCCTTGAATCACGCCGGATTCGAGCCAGTTGTGTACCGTCCGCACGGTTTTGCCCGTCAACATCGCGGTGCTTTGCGTGCTGATGAAAACGGATGAATGCTGCAGTTTATCCATAACCGCCCTGCCTGTTTCTTTCATCGCAGCCTGAAGATTTGCACACGAATGATTTCATCGAAAACGCTATGAAGTCAATCCGGTTTCATGGGGGTTACGATGAAGTAACAACCGGATATTCATGGGCAATACGATGAAATGGTCTTCATTCATTATTTGGCAATACGCTTAAATAATGAATAATACAAATAAAATATCTATTTTATCAACCGGTTAAATGTTTTCCCCGGAAAAATAAAATCTGGCACACTTCATGCTAAGTAGTCCATGAGGCAACGCAAACGGCGCTGCCAAATGAAGTTTCTTGCAAGAATAAGGAGTAAGACACATGAGCATGTTAGTCGAAAAGGCCAAGTATCGCGCCGAACAAGGTTTCACCCTCATCGAACTGATGATCGTCATTGCCATCATCGGCATTCTGGCGGCCATCGCTATACCGCAGTATGAGCAGTACATCATCACTTCCAAGGCAACTTCAATCACTCAAGATTTCCACCAGCTTATCACCCAGGCTACTGCCGCACAGGCCGCAGCTTCTGCCGGTCAAACAACATCTATCAATATTCCTGTTTCTGCACCAGGTGGATACACATTCACCGTGAGTGGAACTGGCGTTAACGTTGCAGCCGGTTCTGCTGTTGCAACAGTGACTTCGACTAATGCCGGCATCCAAATTGCCATGGCTCCGGGTACAACTAACCCGAGTGGTAGCCTTAATACAGCCGTCACGAACGCACTGAATGCAATGGGGCTTGAGGGTAGCGGTACTGCTGGGGCCGGAACTAATCCAACTACATCCTGTAAAACTGCTGGTAATTGTACAGTACTCGTCAGCCCCAATGGTGGCCTCGAGTTTTCTTGATGCCTGATCATACAAGACCCCTATCCACCTCTATTAGGTGAACGGGTGACATAACAAAGGGCATCTCGTACAGGTGCCCTTGATTATGCCGAAGATAATTTCCTAGATTTCTCCTCAAAGGAACCCCTTATGCCAGTCAATCTCGTCACCCGAGGCCCCGCAGAGCGCGCCATTTCTTTTGAAGCCCAATATGCGGACGGTATTTTGCACATCTGCAGTTTGGACGAACGGCATATTCAGCATAGCTATTCTGCCATAGAGATTTATCTGATTCTCAAAAGTCTGCAGCAGCAGTTCGGACAAAATTATTTTCCACTTGCCAATAATGTGGAGCGTTTGGGTCATGGGGAGGAACAACCCGGACTCGGTATGACTATTTTGCAGGTCGGTTTTGATATCAATATCGCCCATGCGCAGGGTTCCAGTTATCTCGGACCCTGCCTAGAACATCTCGGCTATTGTGAATGGAATGGTCAACACCACGGCATCCAGTGGCGCTTGATTCAGGAAAATCTCTCCGACCGCCAGTTATTGCAAGACCTGTCAGAACGGTTTTAACGGACGGCTTAAAAATGTGCGCCATCCGACAATCCGGATTCACCCTCATTGAACTGATGATTGTCATTGCCATCATCGGGATTCTGGCGGCCATTGCGATACCGCAGTATTTTTCTTACATCCGCGATGCTCAGGCAGAAACGGTGGTTGCCAATTTTCGTGAGGCGGTGTCCGCCGTCAAAATGGCACTGGTCACCCGCGAGGGCAGCAATTCGGTCAATGTTTTCGCCGTGTTGTCGAGTACCGCCACCGCACCACTGGATCACACAGTACCGGCTTATACCAGTCAGGGCAGCACGACCAACTGCAGTCAGATCGGCATTGATCCGGCGGTGATTACGACGAGCACCCAAAAGGTCACCTTAAATGTGGGCACCGGAACCGGCGCCTGCAAGGACAGCAACACCACAGCGGCAGTAGGCCGCGCTTTATCACAGGCGGGTTTTAACCTCGGTCCCAATGCCGCCAGCACTTATGTGATCACCCCTTAAACACAGGAGAACGACCATGAACGCCCATCATCCGCAACAGCGTATCAATGAGCTCCAGCAATTGCGCCATCGCCTGCTCAGTCGCCGCGAACAGCGCGGTGCCGCTACGGCCACCATCGACATGGAGCTCAATGTGGTGCGCAGTGAATTGCAGGCCCTCTATGCCCTGCAGCGCGATCAAAAACCCGCCAACCAGCGGATACCCGTCACCCACGGCCTGAAAATGGCCTGATCGTCGCGGGCTGCGGCGCTTGGCGCACCGTCCTGCCTGGCAGGGCGGAGGGTTGCTGACTGCCCATCCCCTGATCTAAGGCCCTCCGCGCATGTCCCGTGATGCTCCTGATCCGCCCCCCAAAAACGGCCCCTGGCGCCGGGTCTGGGCGCGTCTGGGCTGGGGTGGGGGTTTGCCTTCGGGTGCTTCGGCTGCGGCCCATAGCCGCCTCGAACAATATCTGGCTTTCAGCAAGGCGGTCGGGCAGGTCATGGAACACACCGATCAGGAATCCATCCTGCTGGAGTCCCTGTGTACCCTGGCGGTGGAATGTACCCCCGTCACCCTGGCCTGGGTCTGCCGGGTAGAGCCGGACAATTCCCTGCAAACCCTGGCGGATGCCGGAGATACCGCCTATCTGGACAGCTTTGCCGAAAGACGCAGCGGCCTGCCCGCCGACCATGGCCCGCTGTTCCGGGTCTGGCAGGAACAACAGCCGCTGTTTAATGAACCTTTCTCAGAAGGCCCCCTGCGCAAGGCCTGGCAGCAAAATACCCGTCCCTATCAGTTGCGCTCCATGGCGGTGCTGCCCATTCACCGTGACCACCAGCCCTGGGCGCTGCTGGTGCTGTATGACCGGGACCAGCGGGGTTTCCCGCAAGACTGTCAGGTGGTGCTGGAGGGCATCGCCCGCCGGGTGAGTGAAGCCCTGGAAGACTGGGTGGGCATACTCCGCGAACGGGTCGCGCGCGAACACCAGCTGTTGCTGGGTACGGCCCTGCAAGCGGCAGAAGAGGGGGTAGTGCTGACCGATGCCGATCGACGCATTCTGTATGTGAATGCCAGCTTTTCCCGTATGACGGGTTATACCCTGGCGGAAATCAGCCGCTTCGGGCTGCACCATCTGCAAGGCCCGCGTACCGACCCCCGGACCCTGACTGAAATTGACGAGGCCCTCTGTGGTCAGGGGTTTTTTAACGGCCGCCTGCTCAATTACCGCTGTCTCTTATACACATCTCCGAGCCCCC
>NZ_JACKYY010000096.1:0-3103 GCF_015100075.1 Acidithiobacillus sp. HP-11 | reverse complement strand
GTTGATATGCAGGTCCAACCGCTTCTCCTCCAGCTTGAAAGTCACATCGTCCACCATCCACGGCGGAACCAACCCCAACGCCAAGGTAAACAGCTTGTCTTCGTCCATCATTAACCTTCCCTAGATCAGCAATGCCCTAAGACTACCGTACCCTCGTATCCACTCCAAGTAGCGAGGAGCCGAAGCCTTACAGGTTCTGTCTCTCACGCGATCCACGGAAGTGTTAGGCAAATTGTATATGTTCCTGCTCGAAAAACAGAAGGAAGCTGCCATCAGTAGGGCGAGCACGATTACCAAAAATCGCATATTAGATACTGCATTAGTCCATAGTGTTCCGGTTTCACCAAAGGCTTCTAAGGCTGTTCTCATAGGTGCTTTTTTGGGTTTACTCCTTGGTCTCGCTGTAGTCTTTGCGAGGTTTCTCCTGCACAAAGGGTTTCATTCGGATGAAGGAATTCTGAGTAGATATCCTTCGATACCACTATTTGGAAAATTACCAGAATATGAAGCCTTTCAGAGCGTGGGCGATTCAGCAAAAATCAAGCCAATTGTTCCTTCTGATCCTCGTTCCACATATGGAGAGGCGTTGCGTTTGTTGCGCGGGAAGCTTTATCTTGATTCCGGAGCGGGAAATGCAGGCAAGGTTTTGATGTTTTCTTCGGCATTCCAGGGAGATGGAAAAACAACTGTGGTCAGTCAGTTGGCCGTGGCTTTGGCGAAAGACGGAAAACGCGCACTGTTGATTGATGCTGATCTCAGGCATCCACAGTTACATTCGGCATTTGATTGCAAACAAAGTCCGGGATTAGCGGAATATCTGGCAGGTAATGCAAAATTGGAGGACTGTACGCGCGTCATGACTAGATTTGATGTACCGCTGACTTGCTTACCCTCTGGTCAAACTCCCGATAGTCCAGTGGAGCTGATTGGCAAGGAGCGTTTTGCTGAACTAATTGATAAAGCTCGTTCCGAGTATGATTATGTACTCATAGATACACCACCGTTTCCTGTGCTGTCTGATGGCCTGATTATCGCCCGGTTGGTCGACCGCTTGGTATCTGTAATTCGCGTCGGTGAAACCCCTCGGTCGGCTTTTAAAGAGCACATGCAAGGGGTGGCGGAAATTGGTTGCCCACAGGCCTTGTTAATTAATGGGGCTCCAACCTCTCAGGGAGGGGTGTACCACTATCACCCCAGATCTTCCGTTCGTTTGGATCTGGAGAACCGAGTGCGCAGCTTCATTAGTCAGTTCCAGAGAAAGCGTTGAAATGACGATAACGCACCTTGTAAGCGCCTATCTGTTGAGGATTCCGGGTCATGGCCGCTAGCCTAAAACGTAATTCCTTGTATAACTTGATGGGTAGTTTAGTGCCTATCGTGGTTTCGTTTGTAACGGTCCCTTTATATTTGCATCTGATTGGTGTGGATGGATACGGAGTGCTGGCGATAGTCTGGCTGTTTCTGGGCTATTTTGGAGTTTTTGATCTGGGGTTGGGCACGGCATCAGCTAACCAGTTTGCAAAACTATCTGATCACAAAGAAATATCCAGTGTTTTTTGGTCGGGAATATGGACCAACCTGGGATTGGGAATAATTGGTGCGGGAGTCCTGTTTTTTCTTGGGGATTATTTATTTGAAAATCTGTTCAAGATGTCCAGTGCGATGCATGCCTCAGTCGTAGGTGCCTTGCCTTGGTTGGCATTGGCGGTCCCGATAATTACGGTCAGCGGAATTTTTTCCGGATTGATTGATGGCCGCCAGAATTTTTTGATGCTTAATGCATTAGGTGTAATAGGTACCTTTTTTCTGCAAGTCATGCCAATATTGACCGCCTACCTCCATGGCCCCAATTTGACATGGATCATCGCTGTAGCGGTACTTTCCAGATTATTATTTGGAGCCTTACCATCAGGGGTTGTAGCAGTCCGCATTCTTGGAACATTCAAACCGGAATTGCCACAGTGGCACTGGGTAAAAAAATTATTGGGATATGGGGCGTGGACCACTATTTCAAGTATGGTGGTTTCGATGACCGGTGCCATGGACAAATTTATGCTCGGGAGCATAGTAGGGCCCGCCGCTGTAACTTTTTTTGCCATACCAGAGCGTTTGGCGCGGCAGGGTGCCATAGTGCCTGCTTCGGTTACTCGAGCATTGTTCCCTAAATTATCGGCTGGGAATGAATATGATGCAAGGGATACGACCATGCGTTCCTTGGAGCTTTTACTCCTTATTCAGACGCCATTGATTTGTGCGCTTATTCTTGTTCTAAAGCCTTTTCTCGGCATTTGGGTGGGCTGGTCGGTAGCAGAAAAAGCCGGGCCGGTTGGATTGATAATTGCTGCCACAATCTGGATAGTCGGCTTGAATTATTTACCTTCCATGCTATTGCAAGCACGTGGTCGCCCGGATATAGCAGCAAAATTGCGTGTTATGGAGTTCTTACCATATCTTCTGGTGCTGTGGACAGCGATTCATTATTTAGGCTTGATCGGAGGAGGGCTCGGTTTATTGTTCGTATCTGTTCTGGACATGATTTTTTTATTTTGGGGGGCAAGGGTTGCCGTGTTCGTAAATAAAACATTCTGGCAATCAGCCGTATGGATTTTTATTTCTGAGTTTCTGGCCTGGAATTTTGTTAAAACAGAGATATTATGGTACTTGTTTTCGCTTTTGCTATTTGCTTTTTCTGTGCTATGGGTAGGATACCGCTCTTCTTTGTTGAGAGAGGCATTTTTTGCGTTACTTGGAAAGATTAATGGCTCTTCGTCAGATTGAGTGGGTAGGGGGTAGAATGCTGTGGAGCGGTCGTGCCCTGAATAGGAGTTAGCTGATGGTCCCTGAAGAGCTGTTTTCTCTCGCGTTAGGATTGGTTCCGCCGTGAAAACAGCTCTTCAGGGACCATCAGCTAACTCCTATTCAGGGCACGACCGCTCCACAGCATTCTACCCCCTACCCACTCAATCTGACGAAGAGCCGWWTSTACNTRAWGWTWSRCMRNTGCTTTCCCGTTTCTCCAATTCTTAGCTATTGATCTTACATGTCCGTTATTGGCTATGATGCTATCAATCAGCGAACGCAAAAAAACGTCAAAATTCTCGAT
>NZ_JACKYY010000098.1:0-2876 GCF_015100075.1 Acidithiobacillus sp. HP-11 | reverse complement strand
GACCAGTTTTGCCTTCTCCGATGTCCGCAAACTGATTACAGATGAAGCTCTCTCCAGCCATTTTCTGGGACTTTGGCCCCATCTCTGCCAACCCCCTCATAAATCATTCACTCAGATGCTCATGCGTATGGTGGCGTAGCATGCGGCGACTTATTCCTCATGAAAATCGGTGAAACTTCAGATTGTCAAATATAGCACGCCCTGCTGAATTTTAAGGCGACCTTACGGCCGGAATTTTTTCTTGCAGAAGTGCATTGACGCATTGCTAGCCGGTGTTGGTTCATCATGTGTTTGCCCAACGGGAAAATTCAGCGGCGTGATTTTTGCGTCCGCTGGGATGCTTTGTTAGCCATTAAATCCTGAAGCCCGCCAGACACATATTTATGCAGGACGCTGGAAACCAATGTTTGATATGGAATCCCTTCTTCAAGGGCTCGCCTTTGAAGTGACTCTAAATCATGGCTGGAAATCCGGATATTAATCCGCTTATCCTTTTTGAAGGTTTCCTCGGCAGCCGCTTGCAGCATTTTTATACGCCCGGGCGTGAGTACAGATTTGAACTCACCCGCTTCAAATTCTTCAAGAATTTCTTTTTCTTCTTTGCTTAGTTTAGGCTCAGTCATGATTTCTCTCCAAGATACTGTTGGGTCGCCTTTCTGCTCGGAATTACTGTTTTCAAGAAAATCTCTTTTCGGTTTTCAACATAGGGTACAAGACGCACATAACCATCTATGTCGATCACAAATATACGTTGACTCGGATATTTGTCTCTGTTTGGATGCTCAATATCGTCCAGCAATGCGCCTTGCTGTAAATAGAAAACGACGTCCTCAAACGAAATCCCACGCTCTGAAATAAGCTGCTGGTTTTTCTCAGGATTCCAGTTGATCGGCTTCATGACGCACAGTATAACCCAAATGTGTGCCTTTTGGCATCGGGCCGGAGGGTTTTAAGGTATGAGCGAGATCGAAAGTTACGTGATTGGGGGCTGTACAATTTGCGCAATGGTATTGTTGGGAACATTCCGCCAAGCGCCTTCCCGCCGTGCCTCCAATGCCTTATATTCAAGTCACATATATAACAACCACTGACCGCAAGAGACGCGCATGTTCGAGCAGGCTTTCAAGAATATCGATGACATCCTCCACAAAGATGCAGGCTCCTCCAGCGAACTTGATTACACCGAACAGACCTCCTGGCTGCTGTTTTTAAAGTACCTGGACGCCCTGGAGCAGGACCGGGCCATGGAGGCGGAGTTGGAAGGCCGTCCCTACACCTTCATTCTGGAGGATGCCTTCCGCTGGGAACATTGGGCGGCGCCCAAAACGGCAGATGGCAGGATGGACCACCACAAGGCCATGTCCGGGGACGACCTCCGGGATTTTGTGAATATCCGACTGTTTCCATATCTGTCAGGCTTCAAGCGTCGTGCTACTGGTTCCAACACCATCGAGTATAAAATCGGTGAAATCTTCAGTGAAATCAAAAATAAGATTCAAAGTGGCTACAACCTGCGGGAGATCGTGGAGATCATTGATGGTCTGCGCTTCCGGTCTCAGACGGAGAAGCATGAGCTCTCCCACCTGTATTAAGCCAAGATCAAGAACATGGGGAATGCCGGTCGTAACGGCGGCGAATATTACACACCCCGCCCTCTGATTCGGGCGATTGTGCAGGTGGTGGCGCCCAAGGCCGGCGAGAAGATTTACGACGGCGCCGTGGGCTCTGCGGGCTTTCTCTGCGAAGCCTTCGACTATCTCAAGGCCCAGCCGGGACTGACCACCGGCGACATGCAGACGCTGCAGGAGCGTACCTTCTACGGCAAAGAGAAAAAGAGTCTGGCCTATGTCATCGCTATCATGAACATGATCCTGCATGGCATCGATGCGCCGAACATCGTCCATACCAACACCCTGACCGAAAATCTCATGGATATCCAGCCAAAAGACCGGGTAGATGTGGTGCTGGCGAATCCACCCTTTGACGGCAAGGAACGCAAGGAGGTTCAGCAGAACTTCCCCATCAAGACCGGCGAGACGGCCTTTTTATTCCTGCAGCACTTTATCCGCATGCTGAAGGCTGGCGGCCGGGCCGGTGTAGTCATTAAAAACACCTTCCTGAGCAATACGGACAATGCCTCGGTCAGTTTGCGCAAACTGCTACTGGAAGATTGCAACCTGCATACGGTACTGGATCTGCCGGGTGGGACTTTTCAGGGGGCGGGAGTAAAAACCGTGGTGCTGTTCTTTGACAAGGGCGCGCCGACCCGCAAGGTCTGGTACTACCAGCTCAACCCCGGGCGGAACATGGGGAAGACGAACCCCCTCAATGACAACGATCTGGCGGAGTTTGTCGCACTTCAGAAGACCAAGGCCGACTCGCCGCAGTCATGGACGGTGGACGTGTCCGGCATTGACACTCGCACCTATGACCTGTCGGCCAAGAATCCCAATGGCGGTGATGAGAAGGTGCTGCGCAGCCCGGAAGAGATTCTGGATGAGATTGCCGCACTGGATGCAGAGAGTGCTGAGTTGCTGGCGGCTATTCGGGGGCTGCTGTGAGGGATGGGTGGGACGTTAAGCCCCTTAAAGAGGTGTGCCTTATAAAACCACCGAAGTCAGAGGCTCGCAAGGGCCAGAACGCCGATTTTTTAGTATCGTTCGCACCTATGGAAACCTTAGGGATAGATCAGAAGTATCTGATCACTAACCAGACTAGTGTAGTGTTGCATTCTGTTTGCTGCTTAAGTGGCTGTTGGCGCGAATGACCTTTTGCAGGATGTCGCGGGCGGTTTTGGTCCAGATGAAGGGTTTGGGATGGGTGTTGTGGTGGTCGATGTACCCCTCAATSNNGAACTCATCCAGGCCATTGAGGGG
>NZ_JACKYY010000095.1:0-3126 GCF_015100075.1 Acidithiobacillus sp. HP-11 | reverse complement strand
GCCCTGCACCCACGGCATCGACCGGACCCGCAAGGAAGTCCTGAACTACGCCATCCTCACCTGGGTGGTCAGCATGATCCCGGCGTTTCTGACCGGAGACTGGATCTACGGCGGCATTGCCTGGCTCTCGGGCGCCTGGTTTGTGGGCATGGCCTTGCGCCTGAAAGCCCTGCCCGAAGGTCAGGAAATGGATCAATACGCCCGCAGCATGTTCGCTTATTCCATCTCTTATCTGTTTTTGCTTTATACCGCACTCATTCTGGGCAAATTGCTTTTAGGATAAAAGAGGATTGGCAAATGATGTTCAGCAAAAGCAGTGAATGCGCCTTGCGGGCCATGATTTATATTGCCGCCCGAAAGCCGGGTACGCCGGTATTAAGTCGCGACGTAGCTGAATATCTGGGAATGCCAATTCAGTGCATAACCAAAATCATGCGTGGATTAGCCAAGCGGGGATTGCTGGAATCTTTGAAAGGGCGTGGTGGCGGTTTTGTACTTACGCGCAATGCGGACAGTTTGAATATTCTGGATGTTGTGGAAGCAGTGGAAGGGCGTCTGACCCCGCATTGTCTGTTGGGTTTGAAGGTGTGTGCCGATGAAACTGCCTGCCCGGTTCATTGTCAGTGGGCGCAACTGCGCGGGCAGGAAATGGAAGTGCTGCGTCAACAAAGCATTGGTGCTATGGCACAGATGTTGTTTGCTAGCCCGGGGAATTTGGCATAGGTCCCTATGCGTTCATTGGGAGGTTGTGCACATATCGGGACCAAGATTAGCTGGTTCTGTGCCATCTGGACCAGTCTGGTCCTGGACCAAGAATCAGCGGCGAATGGATGGGGTGCTGCGGGGTGCTACAGAGAAACATCTGCCGTATGTCTTTACCATAAATACACAATCAACTTTTTGTTCTATTTGATAAAATAATTAAAAAAATGGCGCCATCAGGGATTTTTGTGGGTCTCAATGGGTGCATTTCAAGGTTTGGCATACAGTTTGCTATAGACTAATCAGTTTAGATTTGGCGGCTCCCATGATGAGCTTGATCAGATTGCTGATGTGAAAAATCAACAGTACGTGATGTTTTTGTCGTGAACAATTGGAAAGGGGTCGCCCGGAATGAAATTTCGAGGATTGGTAGCACTGAGTGTGAGTGTTTGTGCAAGTTTATTCGTCACTGCGGTAGCAAGCCCGGTGTATATCGAGAAAGTCGATATGCCCATGAAAGCGGCCATGTCAGAAGTCAAAAACGTTTTGCATGATGGTGGTTATAAAATTGTGCTTCATCTCAATATTTTGAAGCTGATTCAATCCCAGCAGAAGCAACTGAAAATACCCAATTTTAATCGGCATAAATTTACCGATGTACAAGCTTTGGTATTTTGTAATCCCTATGACTTCAGTAAGTTGCTGAATGCCGATTGGCCTGCTGCCGCAGGTTGTCCATTGACTTTGGATGTGTTTTCAAAAGGACAAAACAGTTACATCGTTTACGGATTACGGGCTGACTTTGCGAATACGCCGGCTTCCAAAAAAATCACACAATCTTTTGATAGTGCCGTGATTAAAGTGCTGCAGGGTATTCCCATGTCTCGGCAGATTACCAAAATCCCTGACTTTTCAGGGAAATAATTTGTAAGTTCACGTTTGGCTAGAAGGAGAGATCAATGGAACAGATGAAAAGACGGAAATTTTTGGGAATGTCAGCAGTGGGTATGGCGGCAGTAGCCGGTTCCGGGGTGTTGATGCCAGCCATTGCCAATGCCGCCAATGTGGCAGGTTGGCCTGCAGCGGAATTTGATGCCAAAAAGCTGGATGAGGCGATGAAGGACAGTATTGATACAACCTCGGTAAAAACTTCGGCGAAAGTCCGCCTGACCGCACCAACCATAGCGGAGAATGGCGCGGCAGTTCCGGTAACCGTGGATGTAGATCATCCCATGACCGCCGATGATTATATCGAATCTGTATATTTGTATGTGGATCATAATCCTACGCCATTGGCCAGTGCCTTTCATTTTACGCCGGATAGTGGTCATGCCTATTTTCAGGAACGCATCAAGATGGCGAAAACCGATATGGTCAGAGCTGTCGCCAGGACCAATAAGGGCGTGATGATGTCTTCCAAGCCCCAGGAAATCAAGGTAACCATCGGCGGTTGTGGCGGATAAATATCAGAGAATTCCAAGCATCAAAATTGATTAAGGAGAAATTATTATGGCAGCAATTGGTAATCCAATGATCCGGATGGCTTCACACGCCAAAAAAGGACAAATTGTTGAAGTACGTTCGTTGATCATGAATCCGATGACTACGGGGCTGAGCAAAAATAAAGCGGGCAAGTTGATTCCTGCGCATTTTATTCAGACAGTCACCGTGACTTTTAACAACAAGCCACTCTGTAATGTAGATTGGAGTACAGCGATCAGCGCCAATCCCTATCTGGCTTTTAAAATGCGCGCCGTTGAAAGCGGTACGCTGGAAATGACCTGGAAAGACAATACGAATGGTGTCTGGTCAAGTAAGGCATCCATCACTGTTGCCTGAATGAACCAGCGTTTTCACAAAAGATAACCCGCGAGGTGAGTATGAATCTGTCACGTAGAGATTTCATGGCGATGATGGGTATTGCTGGAGCAACAGGATTTTTATCGCCATCTGCCATTGCTTCTTCCTGGGGTTCAGGTAAGGACCCCTATGAAATACCCGAATACGGTAATGTCACGTTACTCCATATTACGGATACCCATGCACAGTTGCTGCCCGTTTGGTGGCGTGAGCCGGGCACCAACATTGGCACGCGTGAACAAAAGGAATGGGGTGTCACACCACATATGGTGGGTGATAAGAAGCTCGAATATTATGGGATCAAAGCCGGGACTCCGGAAGGTTATGCTTTATCCTGCATGGATTTTGATACTAAAGTTTCACCGTTTTTCCGCGAGGAAAATCGGCATGGTTAACAAAAATGTCGGTCATTAAATATTATTATTTATCTATGAATTATACTTATTTTGGCGCTATTTTGTTACCCTATTTTTCTTGTTTTATTTATTGTGAATCAGCCAGATAACGATGAATAGAACCGCCTTCCGTGATATAATGAGTGATCGTTAACGCTCTGATTATAAA
>NZ_JACKYY010000092.1:0-3507 GCF_015100075.1 Acidithiobacillus sp. HP-11 | reverse complement strand
CCTACACCATCATGAATCACTGGGACGGCATTCTACGTTGGTTCGAGAGCCATCTGAGTAACGGCACTCTGGAAGGTTTCAACAGTCTGCTCCAGTCCGCCAAATCCAGGGCACGGGGCTATCGCACCCACAAGAATTTTATTAACATGGCTTACCTCGTACTGGGTAAGCTGGATCTCAAGCTACCCACTTAAAACAGCGAGGAACCTCTCAAGTCATACATATATGAAAAGACCACACCACAATGAATTTCAGGACTATATCTCGGCGGAAATCAATACCTACTTGAAAAGTCGAGCAAAAGGAGTGCCTATTTGAGCATGAGGTATAAGTAAGGCGTGCTTGTTGATTGCTTGTATGGTCTGGATATTTGCGGGCATTCCGGCCGAGGCTTACGGGAGTTATTTTCGACCTGGGCCGAAAGGAAAGGACGTCACCATTTCGAACGGCAGTCTTTCGATAACTTTGAATATTCCTTGGGACGGAGTGGTGGTTTCGGTGTCGAATCGACACGTAGCCCATGGGCTGAACATTGTCGACACCCATGATCCGGGGCGTGAATTACAGGTGGATCAGTTTTTATTTTTATCGGATGGGACGTCATCTGTTCTGCTTTTCTTTGGAAATCATCACTGGACAGCTTCAGCGCGGAATGTCTTTTGTAGGATCCTCCCTGCGTCATGGCCACATCCATCAGAATTAGGATCTACAAATTGATACGTGGCCGTATTTCCGGGGTAGTTGTAGCTGTTGACAATATAACCAGGCGCTTGAACAGGGGCATCCCATCCGTAAACGGTTATCCCAATAGCATGCGCTGGGAGATATCGCTGAATAAAGTATCGGGTGATGGTCTGATTCGGATCATTCGGACAATGTTTGAGGCCCTCGTCCCATTCTGTAGCGATGACGGCGTGTCCACTGGCTGCCAGATTTCCAAACCGTGTATTCCATGCGTGGATACTGTCGGTTAGATTTCCGCGCACCACATATTGATAGGGATGCACGCTGTAGGCTGAGTTAGACGGCATCCCACGCGGCACGGTGAAGCCGGAGAAACCAAAATCCATACCATCACCCATGAAAAGAAGGACATTTTCTGGAGCCTGCTGACGCAGCCATCTCCCCACCGTGAGCATGCCCTGATCGGGCTCTCTGCCACAGCCATGCGCCCAGGATTTCCAGTCAGGATGCCTGAAGGTACCGTCAGCGCATGCGCGAGTCGTTGAAGGCTCGTTAAAGACTTCCAGTATCACCCCCTTATCATGCGTCAAGCGCGAATCCAGGAGTTGTTTCCAGGCTTGTTCGGTCCGGAGATCTGGCAGCTTCTGGAGTCCTCCATCCTCATAAGGCGTACAACTGTATCGCTCGGTTTGCATACACAAGATAACAATAAGGCCGGCGCTTCGCGCCTGTTCAATCACGTTGCGCACCATGTCAGTGTAGGCAGAAAGCCCATGGGTATATTCGTACTGGAGTGCTCCCTGGCTGAGGTTGAAGCGTACCGTATTGGCGTGCCAGTCCTTTACCATTGCTTGCAAGGACGCGTTATAACCGAAACCAGGCATTGCTGTTGCCGTCATGGCGGCCTGCGCTTCCTGAAGATTGGCTGCTGCGGGAGAGGCACGAAAATGGCTGCTACATAAAGAGGCAGCGTACTGCGTGGGATAGGCCAAGGAAACCGAGGTGAATCCTCGCGGTATAAATAATTGATTGGTTCCAGCCACGACTAACCGTCCGTCCACGACGGCCACTCCTGAAGTCGTAGCAGACGGAGCGGGGGTTTGCGCAGGCATGGTATTGGCCAGAGCCTGATTGCTCACGCACGCGATACACGCAAGAACTACCGCCGGGAGTGCAGTAGCAAGGGCGATACGCAGGGATTGTTTCATTTGAGTTCAGTTGCCTCCGACATGGGTACATATGCGAGTGTCGTCTCTCGTCCCCGCATTTTTGCTAAAGAGTTTTTGTCCGTACTGACTGCACCTGTGCGCAGAGCAGTTTTGAAATCCCGATTCAGGTATTCGTCGGGGTTGGACTCTTGCGCGTAGGGCGGCAGAAAGGCCAGTTCAATGCGGTCTTTTTTATCTGCCAGCCAGGCCGTTACCACTTTGGCATGATGCACCCGCAGATTATCGACGACCAGATGGATTTTCTGGGGCGCGTCCTGAATCAAGGCGGTGAGAAAAGTGATGAAACGCTCCGCATCAATGCTGCCTTCGACAATCTGGAAAGCGACTTTGCCCTGCGGAGAAATCGCCGAGATCATGGAGAGCGTGGTCCATCGGGCGGGAACCGCCAATACCGGCGTTTGTCCCCGAGGCGCATACCCGCGTACCCAATGGGCATCTTCCTTGACGGCCGTCTCGTCCCCCCAATAAATCACCGCTCCCTCTTGGGCCGCTTGTGCGCGCAGGCGGGGATAATCCTGTTCCAACCACTGACGGACTACTTCTGGATTCTGCTCCAATGCCCTTTTGACAGGGCGCTGCGGAGTGAAGCCCCAACGCTTGAGATACTTACCCACCAGACGCTCCTGTAGATCCGCCCCAAAATGGTCTCGAATCAGCGCGCGTATCGCCGGTCGCGTCCAGAGCGCAAAAGGCAACTTTATTTGCTGAGGGTTACCCTTGACGATCTGATCGCGTATCCAGGCCTCGGCGGCCAGGGTCAGTTTGCGACAGGCACCTACCGGCCGACCTCGGCGCTTCTCTCCCAGCCCTTTTTCTCCTTCTGTACGGCGCCCGCGCCAACCAGCCTTTAATGGTCGTGGGATGTGCGCCAGATAGCTTGGACAACTCTTTCACGCTCATCCCGGATTGCTTGCGCAGACGAACCACCACCTGGCGAAGCATCTGCCTCCCTTCCATCGTCAAGCGGCGCACGTCGATCCTTTCCATGCTCTATATAATATCAAAGGATGTTCGGGTATTTAAGGGCCGTATTAATAAACCGAGCATCTCGCGCCAGAAATCCTTGTAAGCCTCACTGTGCAATTCGTGAATAAAATCCCTCCAGCTGGGCGTCAGGACTTTCTCCAGCGCTGGGCGATATTGTAATGCGAGACGATCATGGCTTGCTTGCCCGTGCGCTCTTTTGTAACCCATTTGGGATTCAAAAAGAACGGGATCAGGAAGATCCTTGCAGAGCTGGTCAAACTTTTCCGGATAAAGAAAATCCGAAATACGGATCCATGGGTAAGGCTGCGTATGTCGAAATTCTTGGGATTGGGCGCCCAGCCTGTCCATAACCGATTTGTTGATTACATCCATAAATGCCATCCGAAATGATCTGCTATTGCTCACCCGCCTAAGACCATTATATCGCTAGCAAATTCCAGGTGATTCTGCAGTGAAAGGCTTCAAACAAAACCGTGAACAATCATCGCCTCGTCAAGTTCGACCCCGACTGGCAGGGAACTTTCTGATAGGAACTCCGGTCTTTTCGGATGGAAGAACACTTCCATCCGATTGTTTTGGTCCCAGGGTTTTTTACAGCAAGGAGGAT
>NZ_JACKYY010000097.1:0-3037 GCF_015100075.1 Acidithiobacillus sp. HP-11 | reverse complement strand
GACCGCAGACAGGGCAAGCAAGCCGACTTCCCTTGGGAAAGTTGATATGCAGGTCCAACCGCTTCTCCTCCAGCTTGAAAGTCCACCATCCACGGCGGAACCAACCCCAACGCCAAGGTAAACAGCTTGTCTTCGTCCATCATTAACCTTCCCTAGATCAGCAATGCCCTAAGACTACCGTACCCTCGTATCCACTCCAAGTAGCGAGGAGCCTCCCAGATATTATCATGATGGCTAACAAGGGTGACACAAGCAACTATCAACATTAAGACAATACCGGGCCTCAGGATAAAAAGAATCTTTTTCCAACGCAGCAGATATTCGCCAATAGCGCTTAAATCCCGCACCTTAAGATGACGAGGCTTCAGGATTGGCAAGATCAGCCTGGTAACAGTCGCCGCAGTAAGGAGACCTGTAATTGCATATAGACCAATTTGCGCTAACCCAGGTAAATTAGAAAACAGCAGGCTGGAAAAACCTATGACTGAAGTGAATACTCCCAATTTTATTGTCGGCCAGTAGTTACGGATCCATTCTTCTGTATTTTTTTCTGACTGACCAGACTGCACGAAAAAATAAATAGAATAATCTACTGCTTCACCAATTAACGCGGTACCGAACCCCATAGTGATATCATAAACAACGGAAAAGCCAAGAGCCACCGCAGTAATCCCGACAATGACACCAGAAAATACCGGTACGAGGCCTAAAACCAACACAAACACAGAACGGTAAACAAATAAGAGCAATATCGTGATAAGCGTCATGCTGATGATGGACATCATCTCAGCGGCATGAACGATAGTATCACGGGAGTCCACCGAAATAACTCCAACCCCTGTCATCATTAAGTAAGTGCCTGTGGCTAACAAACCCGCCTCATTTTTGGTTTTGGCAAAGGCCAATCTGATGCTATTAACCGCAATCTGCTGAGCAGCCATGTCAGAACCAGAGGCCCGGGTCTGAGCCAATATCAAAGCACTCTGACCCGAACGAGACGACCAGACTCCATCTTGCGTCATTGGTCTTGCAACACGCCCCAGGGATTGAATCAGTTGCACTGTGGCCCCAGTTGGATCACTCGGAAACAGGGATTGGACCATTTCCCCACCCGGTGTAGCCAACATATTAATGGAATTTTCTATAGCTTTATGTAAACCAGCCACAGTAAAAAGTTGCGAGTTGACGCTAGGACTCAGCAGATAGCGATGGGAGAAAAAATAATGAAAAAAACTGGCATCATCATTGCTGCTGTTATTGCTAACCGAGAAAAATGCCGCATTTCGCTGCAACTTCTTAACAATCTCAATGGAAATCTTGGCACGGGTGGAAGCATCACCGCCATTAATCTCAATCATGATTTGGCGTGACAAAATACCATGCAGTAATTGTTCATTCAGAACCGCTTGCTGTGCGGTTGGAGACTGCGGCATAAATTCCGAAAGACTGGCTGAAAAGTTGGCCGTCAAAATCAATGCACCACCGACAAACAAAACAGTCAGCCAGATCACGACGACCAAACCGTGAATTTTTCTCACGGGGTACCGGACGAAATGATGGTTATCAGCGAACGATCATTATTCATTTTCAGAGTATTAATGCTGGTAATACTACTATTGTTACCATCAACTTGAATATATCTAATCAGACCGGCCAGTTTTTTTTGTTTGGGTCGCAACGTCAAGGTCCAGTTTTTTTCATCACCCTTCAAAAAAAGATAAAAATATTGCTCGAGCATCTGCTGGTTACCAGTTAATACACCACGAATACTATCAACAAATGCAAGCAGTTCTGGATGATCTTGTAAGTGGATATCATGGTGGTCAATACTTAGGATGTCGCCGTGAATAAGCATGACCTCATTTTTTGGCTCAATTGTGTGCATCTCCAATCCATCTGGAGCAATAAATTGCATTTTCCCATATGATTCTATGGGTTTTTCCAGAATATTAAGAAATTTTTTTTCGACGAATGTAGCATGATCCGGTTGAGCGTGTGCCAGAGAATGCATGAGTTGATTAACATTCCATTCTGCAGCATCCGCGTCACTCGTCAGCATTACACTTAACCCCATGAATGCCATAATAATAAAAGCACTGTAACGAATATACCGAGTAGCCGAGGGGAATGAAAAACCTCCCAACCAAACCTGACACCTGCGGCCGGTGCTTTCAGGATATATTGTGATCATTTTGATCGGTATATCCAGCAGGCCTCGAAATACTTCAGCCATCTTCTTCAGATTAACCTCCTATATTCATTGCCAAAAATCAAAAAAATTAAACCAGTTATACGGGGCCATATGACAGTATTTGTCCAGCAATCCTACATAGTTTGTTAATGCTTGTTGTAGTGCCGCTTCTTTTCCTTCTTTTTCGACCTCAGTGAAATCAGCCAATGGCTCTATAAAAACTTCATATTTCCCCGGTCCAGTATATAATCCGGTCATGAAGAATACCGGCCTGCGCAATATTGCCGCTATTCGTAAGGGACCATTGGACCATAAAGCAGATTTACCCAGAAAAGGAATTGGTTGCATTTTCTCCTTACCAAAAGAGCGATCTCCAAGCAACCCAACCAAGGCACCATTTTCCAGTTCTTTTTGCACGCAAATCATCGAATCTACACGGCCTGGAGATATAACATTTTGTTCAATATTCGGGTTTACCGCTGCAAGAATGGCATTAATACGCTCCGCATTTTTTTCATACATCACCATAATTACACGGGGATCAATATGTTGTCGGCCAATGCCTCTTAATACCTCGAAACTACCGAGATGTGCGCCGAGCAGCAATACTCCTCGTCCTGTCGCAACAGCTGTATCAACGGCCTCTGGTTGGTGTAAAGATATATGGCTCCTCGCTACTTGGAGTGGATACGAGGGTACGGTAGTCTTAGGGCATTGCTGATCTAGGGAAGGTTAATGATGGACGAAGACAAGCTGTTTACCTTGGCGTTGGGGTTGGTTCCGCCGTGGATGGTGGACGATGTGACTTTCAAGCTGGAGGAGAAGCGGTTGGACCTGCATATCAAC
>NZ_JACKYY010000087.1:0-4271 GCF_015100075.1 Acidithiobacillus sp. HP-11 | reverse complement strand
GCGTACTCCTTATGTTGCTCTTTGAGTCGGAAACCCTTTGTAGCAACAGTACGCCACCTCATTCAAGCCAGTTGTAACGCGCCCGTACACCACTTTCGAGCATAGCTCTCAAAATACCCCAGTGCAAATAGCCAGACAGTCCGTTTGGTTTCTCTGTCCTTGAGATCCCGATAATGGATGGTGACCTTGTGTTCGGCGCGGATCGCCAGGCGGAGCTCAGACAAGTCAACGGCAACCGTAGGGATGGTCTTCCCCGGTCCAATCAGTAGCGCAGAAGCATCCAGCATTTCCCGCAAATCACCGGGTAAAACCGCTGCAATTTTGCTGACAGCACTCCGGGCAGCAGCACCAAGCCGTTCATCACCACGATCAGCCACCCAGCGAGCCCCAAGGACCAGTGCCTCAATTTCCTCTTTCGAAAACATCAACGGCGGAAGCATGAAGCCAGGCCATAGCACATAGCCGATTCCAGGTTCTCCCTCTATGTTCGCCCCCTGTTCCTGCAATGTCGCAATGTCGCGATAGAGCGTGCGCACACTGATCCCGAGCTCTTCAGCGAGACTCGTCCCGGTAACTGCAAATCGGTGTCGGCGCAAAATTTGAATCAGGGTAAGGAGGCGTTGGGCGCGTGACATAGGGGAAATTTCCGTCAGAAAAGTGAGATTCACGAGCGCCTTTGGGAGGCCGTGTTCCTATGCTTTACGCTACAATTGACTGGTAAATTTTCGCTGCATGGGTCGGGGTGTCAAGCACCTGATAACCCATTCGCTCATAAAACCGGCGTGCCGAATGGTTGGTGACATACGCATCCAACACCATGATTTCGCAGCCTTGCTGACGGGCATATTGTTCTACCCAGTGTTCAGTGACAAAAAAGTATCATCCTGATTGGCATGCAACTTATTGATTATGGGTCGCCGTTTGGTTGGCCTAGTGGGGTAAGTATCATCCTGAGTTGCCTATCAAACACGCCACTGACGGGGGCGCAGAACAATAAAGTGTCATCCTGATAGCAACTTAACTCGTTGATTCTTTGTCCGATACATACTTTCTTTCACGTTTTTGCTGTACTCTAGGATGATACTTTATTGTTCAGGGATGATACTTTTTTGTCCTTTAACAACATCCGTAACAGCACCTACCCGATCATTCCACCGTAACCGCCTTGGCCAGATTGCGGGGACGGTCCACATCGGTGCCTTTTACCAGCGCGGCATGATAGGCTAGGAGCTGTACCGGAATGACGTGTACCACCGGTGAAAGCAGACCGGTGTGGCGGGGCAGACGCATGACGTGAATACCCGCGCTGGCGCTGAAGTGACTGTCTGCATCAGCGAACACATACAACTCTCCGCCTCGGGCATGCACTTCCTGCATGTTTGCGGCCACTTTTTCCAGCAAACGGTCATTGGGGGCAATAACCACGACGGGCATATTGCTGTCCACCAAAGCCAGTGGGCCATGTTTGAGCTCCCCTGCGGGATAGGCTTCGGCGTGAATGTAGGAGATTTCCTTGAGCTTGAGGGCGCCTTCCAGGGCGATGGGATAATGCAGTCCACGTCCCAGAAAAAGCGCATGTTCCTTGCCCGCAAAACGTGCTGCCCAACCCTGGATTTGTGGTTCCAGATTCAGGGCATGCTGGACGCTGCCGGGAAGCTGGCGGAGAGCCTCCAGATGGGTAGCCTGGGTATCCGCATCCAGTTTGCCCTGCGCCTTGGCCAGAGAAATCGCCAGCAAATACAAAGCGACCAGTTGGGTCGTAAACGCCTTGGTGGACGCCACCCCGATTTCGGGGCCGGCGCGGGTCAGAAAACGCAGTGCCGAGGCTCTGGGGATGGCACTTTCCGCGACATTGCAAATGGACAGGGTATAGTCGTGACCCAGCTCCTTGGCCCGTTTCAGGGCTTCAAACGTATCCAGCGTTTCGCCCGACTGGGAGAGGGTCACAATGAGCTGACGCGGGTTGGGAATGGAGTCGCGGTAGCGGTATTCATGACCGAGCTCTGCCTGAGCGGGAATCCCGGCAATGCTCTCCAGCCATTGCCGTCCCACCAGGGTCGCGTAATGACTGGTGCCGGAAGCCAGAAACAGCACGCTGTTCACATCCTTGAAAATGGCTTCCGCCTGCGCTCCCCACAAATCGCCCAGATTCAACTGGCTGTTCAACGCCCCTTCCAGGGTATCCGCCAAGGCCCGGGGCTGCTCGTGGATTTCCTTTTGCATAAAGTGCCGGTACGGTCCCAAATCGACAGCGGCAGCACTGAGTTCACTCCAATGTTCTTCACGTTTCTGGGGCTGCCCCGCCTGATCGGTAATGGACAGCTTGTCCCGCTCCAACAAGGCTACGTCGCCATCATCCAGATACAGCACCCGACGGGTTACGGGCAACAGGGCGGCCACGTCCGAGGCGAAATAATGGCCTTCATCCGCAATCCCCAGCAACAGAGGGCAACCCATCCGCGCCACACAAAGCCGGTCCGGGTCTGCAAGCGACAAAACGGCAATGGCATAAGCGCCGCGCAATTCCGCCACGGTTTGCCGTACCGCTGTAAACAAATCAGGCGCTGTCTGTCGATAAAAATGGACCAGATGGGCAATGACTTCCGTATCTGTTTCGGAAGTGAATACATAACCTGCCTGTTCCAGACGGGCACGCAGGGCATGAAAATTTTCGATAATACCGTTGTGCACCACCGCAATTTGTTCATGAGACAACATGGGATGGGCATTACATTCTGCCACCCCCCCATGGGTCGCCCAACGGGTGTGACCAATGCCCAGCATGCCTTGCAAAGCCCGCTCGCTGGTTGCCGCCGTCAATTCCGCCACCCGACCCACGCTCCGCACGCGCTCCAGGCTTGGCTGCTGTCCTGGAACCTGTTGGAGCATCGCCAAACCCGCCGAATCGTAGCCGCGATATTCCAGGCGCCGCAAACCTTCCAGAATCATGGGCACCAAATCCGTCTTACTGACACCACCGACAATACCGCACATAAGCTCTGTCTCCCGAAGACGAGGGGCATCCTGCCCGCACTGAATTTATCCTGACATCAGCCCACCGGCTGGATGGTTTCCTCTTGGACCCGTTGTGCTGCCTTAGGCTACGCGCCGACTTAGCCCTTTCGTCAGGAACAGGCACACCTGCTGCCGTCAGCTTTCCTTGATTTTTCGTTGCGGGCGCTGCCAATCCGGAATGGAACGCTGGGGGCTGCGGCTGAGGGTCAACCCACCGGCGGGCACATCCTTGGTGATCGTGCTTCCGGCACCAATAGTCGCGCCGTCACCCACACTGACTGGCGCAATCAACTGCGTCGCCGAACCGACAAACACATCATTTCCGATCACGGTCTTGTGCTTGTTCACCCCATCATAATTGCAGGTGATGCTCCCTGCGCCCACATTTACTCCGGAACCGATTTCCGAGTCACCAATATAGGTCAGATGATTAGCCTTGGAACCATTGCCAATGGTCGAGGCTTTCACTTCCACATAATTACCGATATGTGCCGCCACGCCAATATCACTACCCGGACGAACTCTGGCGAATGGGCCGATCCGTGCACTAGCGCCTATACGGGCGCCTTCGAGTACACTGTAGGGCAGTACTTCTGCATCATCGCCAATTTCCACATCCTGCAGAACCACGCCCATACCGATGCGCACCCGATCTCCCAGACGCACCTTGCCGATACACAGAACATTGGGGTCCATCCAGCAATCCTGACCGCATTCCAGAGTTCCGCGAATATCCACACGCTCCGGATCCGCCAGGCGCAGCCCCTGAACCTGCAAATGACGCAGCTGCCGGCGCTGATAAATTCTCTCCAGCGTCGCCAGCTGAACCGGGTCATTGACGCCCAGGGCTTCGCTGGCATCGCTAAAAGTAAAAGGCCAGACCTCGTGATGACTGCTCCGGGCGATGGCAACCACATCCGTCAGATATAACTCACCCTGGGCATTATTGGCTGACAAGTCCGATAACCAGCCCTGAAGTGAAGCGACTGGCAATATCATCATGCCTAGATTCACTTCCCGGATAGCATGCTCTGTGCTGCTGCAGTCTTTCTGTTCACGAATGGCCTGTACCTGGCCTTGGGCGTCGCGGACAATACGACCGTAACCCTGGGCCTGTTCAAGAATGGCGGTACTCAGTCCCAGAGCGTTTTGCGGAGTTTTTGCCAGAAATGCGCGCAAGGTGTCAGCGGTGAGCAAGGGAACATCCCCATACAGCACTAGTACCCGGTSMKCNTATRSRGATCTCCGAGCCCCCG
>NZ_JACKYY010000083.1:0-5252 GCF_015100075.1 Acidithiobacillus sp. HP-11 | reverse complement strand
CGTGGGCTCGGAGATGTGTATAAGAGACAGGAAGAAATCCATATGTCGCCATTCCTGTTCCACCGTGTCATGGACCGGGCAGTCCTGACCGCAGACAGGGCAAGCAAGCCGACTTCCCTTGGGAAAGTTGATATGCAGGTCCAACCGCTTCTCCTCCAGCTTGAAAGTCACATCGTCCACCATCCACGGCGGAACCAACCCCAACGCCAAGGTAAACAGCTTGTCTTCGTCCATCATTAACCTTCCCTAGATCAGCAATGGCCTAAGACTACCGTACCCTCGTATCCACTCCAAGTAGCGAGGAGCCGGTTTAGTACCTTTTTCTAATAAATACCTCATTGAAGGAGAGGTGAATATGTTGAAGAAAGCAAAGCTAAGTCACTTGCGTTATTTGGCGATTATTCCGTTACTGCTGTTATTGAATGGCTGTGCAAAACATTCCATCTGGTGGATATTTAATCCCAAGGGAGTAGGTGCCCATGCCAGCTTCATATACATGATGATTGATGTGGCCGTCATGCTGGCGATTGTTGGTGTTACGGCCATTTTGATTGTCTGGTTCATGTGGAAGTACCAAAAAGGCAAGAATCGTGGCACCTATGATGGGAAATGGGAGCATTCCAGAAAACTAGAGGTGGCCTTTTGGGGTATCCCAATCGTTGCCGTTGCTTTTCTTTCCTGGGCCGTAGCCATACATGGCAGTTTCGCGGTCAATCCCTACAATCCTACCATCATTACCAAACACATGAAGCCGAAAGGCGATCCCATACAGGTTGATGTCATCGCGACGGATTGGCAATGGCTGTTTATCTATCCCCAGTTTCACAACATGGCCGTCGCCAATGAACTGGTCGTGCCAGCCCATACGCCGGTGTTTTTCAAGTTGACCTCTACGGCGGTCACTACGGACTTCTTTGTACCCCAGTTGCTGGGCATGATTGATGTGATGCCAGGCATGCGCACTAAAGATGCCTTAGAAAGCAACAATCTCGGGACCTATCAAGGGATTGCTGCAGATTATTGCGGAGCAGGAACTTCGTGGATGCTCTTCAAAACCAAAGTGGTCAGTATGGCCGATTTCAAACAATGGGCGCACGGTGTTGAAAACAGCCCGAATACCATGGATTACGCGCAGTTCAACCGCTTTGCCGAACCCTATATCAATGTAAAGGATAAAACCCCGGTTTATGGGCATGTTGAGCATGGTCTTTTTAATCATCTGCTTCTGGAGGTTATGGATGGCAAAAAATGGCCTTTACCCATGTTTATGACTGAAAACATGTTTCACTACTTAAAACTGCAAGCCGCAGAACATCGCGCCTGATAACAACAGACTCGCAATGGAGAACCGCTATGCTGGTTAACGTACCTGGACCTTGGAGTCCTCTGCTGGGACGTCTCGCCTTGTCCGAGATCCCTTACACCAATCCCATTCTTGCGCCGCTATTTGTGGTGATCGTTCTCGCTGGAATAGCGCTGGTGGCAGCTATTACTTATTACGGGAAATGGGGTTATCTCTGGAAAGAATGGTTTACCACGGTAGATCACAAGAAGTTGGGTGTCATGTATATCATCCTTGGTCTGGTTATGCTTTTTCGAGGATTTATTGATGGCCTGATGATGCGTACCCAACAAATGCTGGCGGTGGGGCCTGGTGATAATGGTATGAAAGCCATGGGCGCAATTCACGGCTATTTGACCCCCTTTCATTTTGGTCAAATATATAGTGCGCATGGATTAATCATGATTCTTCTGGCGGCTACGCCACTATTGGTCGGCATCATGAATATTATTGTCCCTTTGCAAATTGGTGCTCGGGATATGGCTTATCCCTATCTGAATGCTTTGGGTTTATGGATTACTGCCGCTGCTGTGTTTCTGATCATGATATCTCTATTTATAGGGGACTTTTCGCACAATGGCTGGTTTGGTTACGCGCCTATATTTGAACTGGCTTATAGTCCTGGTGTAGGTGTGGACTACTGGATATGGACTCTGGAGTTGGTGGCTCTTGGAACGACATTGGGAAGTATCAATTTTCTCGCAACAGTGGTTAAAATGCGGGCACCTGGAATGACCTGGAGTCGTCTGCCAATTTTTACCTGGTCTGCTGTTTCGGCCAATATTATTGCGTTAACTTCCTTTCCCTGTTTGCAGGTGGCCTTGGCACTGGTGGGTGCGGATCGCTATCTGGGTACTCACTTTTTTACCGCCGGATTTGGTGGAAATTTGATGCTGTACACCAACCTGTTCTGGCTCTGGGGTCATCCAGAAGTTTATTTCGTCATTCTTCCGGCTTTTGGCATGATTTCTGAAATTATTCCTGCTTTCTCCGAAAAGCCGATTTTCGGTTATACGGCCATGGTATTAGCTACTTTTGCCATTGCTGGCGTATCCTGGATTGTCTGGCTGCATCACTTTTTTACCATGGGTATGGGTCCTTATGTCAGTACGGAGTTTAGTATTGCGACCATGCTGGTGGGTATTCCCACGGGTGTGAAAGTCTTCAATTGGGCAGCAACCATGTACAAGGGAAGACTCACTTTTAGCGCAGCCATGCTCTGGGCCATTGGTGCTTTGTTCCTGCTGTTGATTGGTGGTCTGACCGGAATGATGCTTTCTATTCCAGCGGTTAACTATATGGTGCACAACAGTGTATTTGTGGTGGCGCATTTCCATATGATGCTGCTTTGTATTGTCTATGCGGTTTTCGGTGCAGTGATTTTCTGGTTTCCCAAGGTTTTCGGTTTCAAGCTCCACGAAGCCTGGGGAAAAATCATGTTCTGGTTATTTAGTGCCGGCACCTTCCTGGTCTTTTTCCCGATGTTCATGCTGGGCTTTATGGGCGAAACACGGCGCCTGGATTGGCCTTTTGATCCGCATTGGGCAGTATGGTTTGATGTTCAGGAAATCGGCATCGTCGTTTATGTGCTGTCGGTACTGGCCTTTCTTTGGATGATTTATGTCAGTATTCGGGATCGGGCGCATCATCGTGTGGGTGCAGATGCCTGGGGTACTTCCCGGAGTCTGGAATGGCTGACCGATTCACCTGTGCCTTTTTATAATTACGCTATGGTTCCGCATATCAATGCCCGGGATGAAGCGGCCTGGCGTCGGGAGCATGGCCTTTCAGAAAGTCGGCCAGATCACTTTGCTGCCATACATATGCCCAATAACACAGGCGTAGCCGTTTATATTGGTGCATTAACCTTTGTCATAGGTTTTGGACTGACCTGGCGGATCTGGTGGTTGACCGTTGCGGCGCTGGTTTTAACGGTACTGATCATGATTTATCGTTCCGGTAAAGGTGATCCTGGTTACGTTATTTCTGCAGAAGAAATGGAAAAGCTGGATCGGCAATCCCGGCAGAACATGTCTGATGGTCAACAACATCTCCCCAAAGGCGGTGGTTATACCGGAGGAACAGTAACGGCTTATTCCGCCGCAGCAAGTGATCAAAGACCTCAGGGTACTCCGCCTGGAAATTCCCGACCGTTGTCTTAATTCCACCGGATAGCGTGGCAGGATTGATACTGCCACGCTTTTGCCCAGCATTTAATGAAGGAGTTGGATATGAGTTCTTCTCATGATAAGCCCGTAGATCCCAACCAGGTGGTTTTGTGGTCGGATGATTACGAAGGGCATGATGTAATTTCCACCCGAACCTTCGGGTTCTGGATGTATATTCTAAGTGACGGAATGTTGTTTGCGACACTTTTCGCAGCTTATGGCGTGCTGAGTTATTCTCATAGTTATTATACCGGTCCGACGCCGGCACAATTTGTTGCTCCCTGGTACACCTTTATTCAGACCATGGCCTTGTTTCTGAGTGTGCTGGCTTACGGGTTTTCCATGGCTTCACTGAAAACCGGCAGTAAGGCCGGCGTTATCAATGGAATAATTGCCTCCATGGTTTTGGGTATCGTCTTTGTTGGCCTGGATATTCATGACGTGTTGCGCATGATCAGCATCGGCGTAACGCCGGAAGTCAGTGGCGGTCTTTCCGCCTTTTACGCGTTGACCCAGGTCCACGCCGCCCACATTTTTGTAGGCCTGATCTGGATGCTGGTGATGTTGTATCAAATCTTGAGAAAAGGCTTTACGGAAGATGTGGTTGGACGTCTGATCAGTTTGCGCATGTTCTGGCAGTTTCAGGCGGTAATGTGGGTCTTTATTTATGTGTTTGTTTATTTGTGGGGGTATATGTCATGAGTCATGGTCATAGCAATCCGATTGAACATCCGGAAGTACAGATGGCGAGTCGTGGGAGTTATTTGACAGGATTTATTATTGCATCTTTATTGATGCTGGCTGCTACCATTCTGGTCAGTGGTCAGGTCCTGGCACCTTTCCCCCTGTTGCTGACCATTATGGGTTGTGCGGGTCTAGCGGCCATCGCCCAGATTTATTTCCTGCTGCATATCGACATTTCTGAACACAACATCTGGAATACGGTGGCTCTGGTAATGTTCATTCCCTTGTTTGTCATCACGATCGGACTGACCTGGTGGATGTTCTCACAGTTATACCTGCGCACTATGCCGATGATTCCGGGTATGCCAGGCATGCACTGAAGGGTGACTATATGGGTGAGAAAATCATGAGACAAGCCGCTGAGTTAGGTGGAGCGGGCGGGGAGGGGCAGCTTCCCCACGCCATAGAAGGGGAGATGACGCCGGCGGTGCGCCTGATTGGCCGGATCATCACGGCTGGTCTGCTGCTGGCGGTAGCGGCAGGCCTGTGGCAGGGCTTCAGCAGTCACGGACTGCTGAATGGCCTGGTCAACGGCCTCAAGGCCAGCGAAGTCGGCTTTGCCATGGTCCTGATCCTGCTCGGCAGCATCGTCGAAGGCTTCGGTTATGGCCTGTCTCTGGGGACCAAATGGCCCTACACCCGCAATATTGTGGTGCTGATGGTCCGGGGTGACCCGGAAGCCGCCCATCGGGTCGTCGCCACCCTGGTCGGACTGGTTGCCCTGGCACTGGTCATTCTCGCCCCCACGGTCACCACCATCAGTGGTCTGATTCTGATTGTCGTGACCGCCCTGTTTGGCATGGGCACCCTCTACGTGCTCGCCGGTCGGGCCCCGGCTTTTGTGCACGGCACCCATGGCTTGCTGGCTTATGGCGTGTTCCTGGTTTACCTCGCCGGGCTGGCCTACCCCGGTCTCAATTTCTGGACTTATCTCGGTGCCATGGGCGCGCTCCATGCCCTGCTGCTCGCGGTCTTTCTGGGGGGCATGACCACCGGAC
>NZ_JACKYY010000011.1:0-71098 GCF_015100075.1 Acidithiobacillus sp. HP-11 | reverse complement strand
GTAGCATGGACATCGAACAGGGCCTCTTGCGTTTTATAATCAGAGCGTTAACGATCACTCATTATATCACGGAAGGCGGTTCTATTCATCGTTATCTGGCTGATTCACAATAAATAAAACAAGAAAAATAGGGTAACAAAATAGCGCCAAAATAAGTATAATTCATAGATAAATAATAATATTTAATGACCGACATTTTTGTTAACCATGCCGATTTTCCTCGCGGAAAAACGGTGAAACTTTAGACCTAGATGTAACCACTCCACCGCCATCCCACCCAGCAGCTTTTCCATAAAACTCAACTCGCTCATGCTTTGCCTCCCTGCAATTCCCGCTCAATCTGTTCAATACTGGGCAGATTGATATTAAGGTTTTCGGGGAGGGATTCCGCGCATTTATATTCTGCTATGTCCATGGGCTTGAATTTGAGGTTACGTGATGAAAATCCTTTCATGTCAACACCTTATAGTTCCTCAGTCTTGAATTGGCTATAGCCTTCATAAAAATAGCTGACATCAATGCCTTTCATGAACAGGGCGCGATCATTGATTTGGTCAGTGAGGGCGTGTTTGAGCAGGTGCTTGATTTCCAGGTCGTTGACGGGACTGCGCTGCATGGCGGAAAGGTATTGTTCTTTATCAACCCGGTTCCAATCCACCATCTGCCTGATTTCCTTTTTCAATATCAGGTCCAGCCAGATGCGGGTGGCGCGGCCATTGCCTTCACGAAAGGGGTGGGCCACATTCATTTCAACGTATTTTTCGATGATTTGCTCAAATGAGCCTTGAGGCATGGCGTCGATGTGTTTCAGCGACGCTTCCAGATACATCAGCGGGGCGAAGCGAAAATCACTCTTGGCGATATTCACGTCGCGGATTTTTCCGGCGAAGCCATAAATCTCCCCGAACAAATAGGCGTGAATAAAGGCAAGACCTGCGAATGTGCCCACTTCGACCTTGTTCATGTCGCCGGTATCAAAAAGCTGCCTGGCTTTTTGTTTGCTGAGTTTTTCTTCGGCTTTGGCCAGTTCAATTTGGTCAGTGATATGGAGCTTATTTTCCAGAATCATTCGGTGTCTCCTTCAATTTCCGCCACAATGGCGTCAATTTCGGCGCGGAGCCGGTCGATTTTGGCGACGGCGGTTTTCAGCTCGGCATTGAGCCGGGTAATGTCCACCAGTTCGCGAGTGTCCTTGGCTTGCACATAACTGCTCACTGACAGGTTGTAGTCGTTGGCAGCAATTTCTTCGTAAGGTACGGAGCGGGCGAAGTATTCGACATTTTCCTTGCTGTCGAAAACGGCCATGATTTGTTGAATGTGCGCGTCGGTGAGGGTGTTGTTGTTGGTTTCTTTTTTGAACAGGGCGCTGGCGTCAACAAACTGGGTACTGGTTTCGGTTTTGTGTTTGGAGAGCACCAGAATGGTGACGGCAATGGTGGTGCCAAAAAACAGGTTGGGTGCGAGCGCAATGATGGTTTCCACATAGTTGTTATCGACTAGATACTGGCGGATTTTGGCCTCCGCACCGCTACGGTAGAAAATGCCGGGAAAGCAGACAATGGCGGCGCGGCCTTTGCCGGAAAGGTAACTGAGGGCGTGCAGTACAAAGGCAAAGTCGGCTTTAGATTTGGGGGCCAGTACGCCCGCCGGGGCAAAGCGGTCGTCGTTGATGAGGGTGGGGTCGTCGCTGCCGATCCATTTTACGGAATAGGGCGGATTGGAGACGATGGCATCAAAAGGCTTGTCGCTGTCAAAATGGGGGGCTATGAGAGTGTCCCCCAACTGGATGTTGAATTTGTCGTAATTGATGTTGTGCAGGAACATATTCATCCGCGCCAGGTTGTAGGTGGTGTGGTTGAGTTCCTGCCCGTAAAACCCGTCTTCGATAATGTGCGCGTCAAAATGCTTTTTGGCTTGTAGTAGCAGGGAGCCGGAGCCGCAGGCAGGATCGTAAATCTTGTTGACGCGGGTCTGCTTGTGCATGGCCAACTGGGCGATGAGTTTGGAAACATGTTGTGGTGTAAAAAACTCACCGCCCGATTTACCGGCATTGGCGGCGTAGTTGGAAATGAGAAATTCGTAGGCATCGCCAAACAGGTCGATGTGGTTACTTTCAAAGTCGCCGCTATGCGCATCACCAAAATCCAGACCGGCAACACCTTTGAGTACGGCGGCGAGGCGGGTGTTTTTATCTTTGACGGTGTTGCCCAGACGATTGCTGGTGGTGTCGAAGTCGGCAAACAGACCTTTGATGTCGCGCTCTGAGGGATAACCGCTGGCAGAATTTTCGATAGCGGCAAAAATATCGGCCAAATCCGTATTCAGGCTTTCGTTGCTGTTGGCGCGGGTGGCCACATTGGCAAACAACTGGCTGGGGTAAATAAAATAGCCCTTGGTTTTAATGGCATCGTCTTTGATGTCCGGGGTGATGATGTTGTCCGGCAACTCGGCGTAGTGGATGCTGTCGTCATCGGCTTCGATATAAATAGCGAAGTTTTCGCTGATGAAGCGGTAAAACAGGGTGCCTAGCACGTATTGCTTGAAGTCCCAGCCATCGACTGCGCCGCGTACATCATTGGCAATCGCCCATATTTGCCGTTGCAGGGCGGCGCGTTGCTGGATGCTGGTCATTGGGTTTTTCCTGTTTGCGTTTTCTTCAACACCATTTTTGCCGCCATTGGTCCGGTAATGGGCTGGCCATCCATTCCCAACTGAATAAGCTGGTTTTCTCCTACCCGAAAGCACATGGGTTGTTGCATGCCTTCCAGCCGGATAGTTTGACCATTGATCCAGGTGAAGCTGTTACTGCGCGAAAAGGCCGAACCCGGACGGTCTACATAGTGAGTGCTCAGGGCATAGGTTTGGTCTTTGTGCAGCACCAGGGTTTCGCGCACTCCGGGACAATCGGCACAGGGCAGGGTCCCCACGTAGGTTCCGGCCCAGTCGAGGGCCGTCTGGCTGCTGTGCATGTCCGGCGCGGCGGCCTTGGTATTTGTTTTGGCGGCTGGCGCAGCGGGTTCAGCCAGCTTGACGGGCAGCTTGGCGCAGGCACTCAGGGAAATGATGGCGAAGACAATAATGCTCAAACGGCCATTCCGGGTCATTGCTGGTCTTCCTATTTGTAGATCAGTAAATTACGTCAGTGTAACAGGGCGGGCAGGCGCTCTCCAGACGCCAGCGCTGCGGTCGGCGTCTTCCTCCAGCATCAGCAACTGCAAGCCCGGAAAGGCATGGTTCAGTTCACCCGGACGCAGACGAAAATCCGGATTTTGTGGTCCGCGCCCGGCATAAGGCCCGGCCCAGGTTTCGTAGAACAGCAAACCTTGGGCTTTTATGGCCTGCGCCAATATCGGGAAAAGCGGGCGGTGTAAAAAATGGGCAACCACGATCACGTCTAAACTGTCCGGCTCCGGTGGCTGCGCCAGCACATCCCGGCATTGGGCATGCAGAGGCAGGCCCGCTGCTGCCTGCTGGACAGCGGCAATGGCCGGGTCGGCGTAATCCCAGGCCCAGGTTTCCAGGCCCCGTCTGGCGAGGAACAAGGCATTAGCACCCCGACCACAGGCAAGATCCAGCGCCTTGCCCTGTGCGGGTAGCAAAGCTGCCTGCGCCTTGAGCAGGGGCAGAGGCGTTGCCGCCTGGGCGTCGCTCCCGGCGTAGCAGTTATTCCAGCGCGCCTGCCGATCTGCTGCGTCTTCAGACATGAAAAAGATCAGTGTTCATGACGAATACGCGGTAACAACTCACTGAGATTGCAGGGGCGATGCCGGTTATCCAGTTGCGGAATGATGATGGCTTCCATACCCAGGCGGACGCCTCCGGTAGAACCGGGCAGCAAAAAAACGATGGTGCCCGTACAAATGGCGGCTTCGGCCCGGGACTGAATGGTGCTGGTGCCGATTTCTTCATAGGACAACATGCGGAACAATTCACCAAATCCCGGAATGGGTTTGCTGATCAGGGGTGCGAGAGCCTCCGGGGTTACGTCCCGTCCGGTGACTCCGGTGCCGCCGGTGGCGATGATGACGTCAATGGCCGAGTCGCTTATCCAGCTTTGCATCTGCTGGCGAAGGGTTTCCGCCGTATCGGGCAGGATGCAACGCGCCGCTATCCGGTGTCCGGCGGCCAGAGCCAGCTCCGCAATTTTGTCGCCGGACTTGTCGGTTTCCGGGGTGCGGGTATCCGAAACCGTGAGGATGGCGAGGGCGAGGGGGATAAAGGCTTTACTATCAGTTGCAGAATGCACATTACTCACAGCGGAATTTCCTTTACAGGCGATACGGAAGTCCAGTATAAAAGGCTCCGTCCCGCGCTCCAAATGTGCCGGCTGAGTACCCCTGACCGGGAACAGGCCAGACACTGGTGCCCTAACGCCCGCCTCTGATCTGGAGAACATCCATGGATGTATTTCCCCCAGCAGATCATCCTGTGACCGCCCATTCGGAAGAGCAAACTATTCCGGATCCGGTGAAGGGCTGGCAACATCTGACGGCGCCCAAACCCGCCGACTGGGTACAGGCCGGGCAGCTTGCTGATGACTGGGATTTTGCCCAGGACATTCTCGACCCCGATGAACGCTCCTGGTTGCGGCGAGAAGAAAATCGGGTGTTTCTCACTTTGCAGTTTCCGGTGCGGGGCAGCGTCGACGATGCCTGGACTTTGCGTCCATTGGGAATGGTTCTGCACCAGCAAAGTCTGACCACGCTGCTGGCCGAAGACCTGCCCTCGCTCTCGCCTTTTTTTGAGCAGTTGGAGCATCTTTCCAGCCCTCCGGAAAGCATCGAGATACTGGCGGCGATTCTTAAAATACTGGCCCAGAGTTATGAAGACGCCCTGCATCAACTGAACATGGCCATCCATGAAAATGAACGGCAACTGGATTGGACGCAAAGTAATGGTGACTTTTTCACTTTGCTGGAAATCAGTAAAAGTCTGACCCGTTTTGAAGTGGCTCTGGTCGGCAACATTGCCACGGCCTTCAAGATTTCGCGTCTGGCAGAAATTCGCGATGACCTGCCGGCGACCCGACAGGTCGATACGGCCTTACTGGAGTTGCAGGTGGCCCATGAACGCGCCCGGGTGTATGCCGGAACCAGCACGTCGATGATGGATGCCTATGCCGGCATGGTCCAGAACAATATCAACCACGGGCTCAAGGTGGTGACCGTACTGGCCATGATATTTTATGTACCGAGTATGCTGGCCACCCTGTATGGGGTGAACACGACCCTGCCCTTTCAGAAAACCCACTGGATTTTCTGGGTGATACTGTGTTCGGGGCTGGGTATTTCCGGGGGATTGGCCGCACTTTTCAAGCGCAAGGGCTGGATATGATCGGGCAGGAGTCTATAAAGGAGAGGCAGGATGCTGCACTGGTTTGACGACAAAACAGATGCCCAGCTGGAAATCACCAGTGATTTTCAGTGGCCCCCCCGTGCCACCTGGATTCAGGTGGTGGCACCCAGCCAGGCCGAACTGGAATTTGTCGCCAAGCACCTGCAGGTACCCGACTATCTGTTTCAGGACGTTTCCGATGAAGACGAACGCCCGCGTCTGGAACGCGACGGCGATGTGGCCCTGATCATTTTGAAAGTACCGGCCCCCATGCAGGACGATGCGGAACTCCGCTTCCGGACCCTGCCGGTTGGACTCTGGCTGCTGCCCCAGCAGATGGTCACCGCCAGCGCGCATCCCCTGGCATTATGGGACGAACTCCGCAGCCAGCGTCAGCGCGGCAAAATCCTCCATGTCCGGGGGCTGCTCGCTGAAATTTTCCAGGCTATTGCCCGGGATTTTCTGCGGGCATTGCGCATTATCAACGCCGAAATAGCCGCCACCGAAAAAATCCTCCGCCACTCGCAGAACAATAATGAATTTTTCCGGCTGCTGGCGCTGAACAAAAGTCTGATTCTGTTTTCTGCCGCGCTCAAGGGCAACATTTCCGTGGCCCAGCAAACCCTGCGCCTGCCCATGCTCCTTCAGGATGAAGGCGATCTGGAAGACATTGCCGATGCCCTGATTGATTTGCAGCAGGCCCGGGACATGACGGAAATTTATGCCTCCACCATCACCAACATGATGGATGCTTATGTGGGCGTGCTCCAGAACAACATCAGCAACACCCTGAAAATCATTACCGCCTGGACCGTGGTAGTGGCATCGCCCGCTACGGTGGCCAGTATTTACGGGATGAACGTTCCCTTGCCCCTGCAGGACTGGACTTATGCCTGGCCGGTACTGATGGGCGGGGGCTTTCTCATTTCCGGGCTGCTCTTTGTATTTTTCCGCAAAAAAGACTGGATCTGAGGCAACAATGACGGCCCGTTATTTCGACATGGCGCTTGGTGACTGGAATTCCAGTACATCTTGCGCGGGTCCGGGATTATTTCTGCTCAACCCGGAACAGGCCCCTTCCTGCAGCGGATTGGGAAATCTGCTGCGCCATAGTGAAGACCAGCGCCTGTATTGTGAAGGCGAAGAAATCATCCTGCGGCTGCCCGTGGCCCTGCTGGAAGAAGATGCCCGATTTGGCACTGTCGCACGGGTAAGCCACCTGATTGTGCAGCACGACAGCCCCGAGCGTCTGGTCATCATCGCTGAAGACGCCCTGCTGGCAACCCTGCAGCAGGATTGGCTCGGCAGCCTTCAGCAAAATGCCCGTGGCGATCTTCTGCAAAGAATTCTGCTCAACATCATCTACAGTCATGAACGGGTCGCCCGGGTGTTGGTGGATCGTCTCCAGGAACTGCGAATGGCCCTGAAAACCGCCATGGGCAACCGTGAGCTGCGCGAAATTGTGGTCCTGAACCGGGATCTGGGAGAACTAGTCATCGCCTTGCGCGAAACCGGACTGATTTTGCGCGACGCCTTGCGGGCTACGCCCGGCGATGCTTCGACTTATCCCTTGCTGGATGCTGCCCTGCGCGAGCAACGGCGCATGGAAGATGTGGTCAATCTGGTTTATGAGCGTTATTTGACCGTCACCAATGCCTACAACGGCATCATTCAGAATAATGCGCATACCGTCATGAAGGTCATGACGGTATGGCTGGCGCTGCTGATGATGCCCATTGCCTTTATCATGCCTTTTCACATGATGACCATTCTCCCGCTGGAACACTGGCATTATCTGTGGTTCGGCCTGCTTGCCTATGTTTTCGGAGCCACCCTGATGTTTGCCATCTGGGCCAGAAAACACGGCTTTTTTGCAATGTAGGGAGAAGCGGGACATGCTGCGAATTACGCGAGACTGCCTGCTTTCGGGCAACGCCAACCGGCGCAGCTGGATGGCCCTGGTCAATCCTTCGGCCCTGGAACTGAGTCAGGCCGCCATGACGCTGGATATTCCCGAAAGCTTTCTGCGCAAACGCCTGGAAGGCGAGGCATCGCGGCCGCTGATCAAGGAAGAACGACTGATTTCCCTGCAATTTCAGGTGCCGATACCGGAAGATGGGCGCATCGGCCAGTTTTCTCTGGTGCCTCTCAGCGTTTATTTTGTACCGGGTTATTTCGTGACCCTGGCGGATCAGGAAATCCCCTTTCTCAACCAGCTGATTGATCCAGATAAACCACGTAAACGCTGGGAACTTGTCCTGCGCATCATCGCCGAGGTGACCCGCCTGTACCTGCCCACTGCGCGCGCTGTGGCCCGGGAAATGGCCATGGTCGAACGGGATTTACGGCAGGCCCAGCGCCATGATGTGGTGTACCGGGGACTGGATATTCACGACCGCCTCCTGGCCCTGGATCTGGGCTTGCTGCAACTGGAGTATGTGGTCAGTGAAATCGGTCTGTTCCTGCCCAAGGAAGATCACGATCTCGTGGAAATTCATGAAGATACGCGAATTGAACTGTCACAGGTTCGTGATCAGGTGGACAGCGACCAGGAAACCATCAATGAATTGCTGGAATCTTACGCTTATGTGGTGCACAACAATGTGAACCATCTGTTCAAATTCATGGCGGCACTGATTATTCTGGTCACCATTCCGTTGTTCATACCGGGCGCGGCGGCCATGAACGTCCCCCTGGGACCGCTACCCCACTGGCGTTATGGATTTGTCGCCGTCACCGGCGGCCTGGTACTGGTGGAAGCACTTACTGCCTGGATATTTTACCGCAAGGGCTGGTTACGGCTGGATTAGGGTTTTTTAGACAGCAACGACTCCGCCAGCAACTCCAGCCAATGCCGGACCGGCAGCTCCGTACCCCCCTGTAAATGCAGCTGGCAACCGACATTGGCGGTAGCAATAGCGCAGGGTTCGCCCTGTTGCAGGGCGTCCAGCTTTTGCTGAAGGAGTTGCCGGGATAAATCCGGCTGCAAAATGGAGTAGGTGCCGGCTGAACCACAACAAAGATGCGCACCGGCAACTGCCGTCAACTGGTAGCCTGCGCGTTCCAGCAAGGCTTCGACCTTACCCTGCACCCGTTGCGCATGTTGCAGTGAACACGGCGCGTGAAAGGCCAACGGGCCACGATTTTTGTGCTCCAGCGGCAGGGCTTCCAGGTGTTCGAGCAGCCATTCACTGGGGTCCCGTGCCAACGCCGCTACTTGCCGGGCTTTTTCGGCATAATCTGGGTCGTTTTGCAGAGCCTCGGCATACTCCTTGACCATGCTGCCACAACCACTGGCGCTCACCAGAATAGCCTCCGCACCGGCTATGATATGCGGCCACCAGGCATCAATATTCCGACGCATGTAATCCTGCGCTTCGGCGCGGGCGTTGAGATGCAAACTCAGGGCACCACAACACCCCGCCTCGGGGGGAACTTCCACGTGATAACCGAGCCGGTCAGCAATCTGCTCCAGAGCCGCTTCGGTTTGCGGCGTCATGACGCTTTGCACACAACCCGCAAGGGCAAGCACCGTGGGCCGGTGGTCGGACGTCGCAGCTTGCAGCAGATGCGGCACCGGAAGCGCTGTGCCAGGCCATTCGGGTATGTTCCGGGCGAGGGCTTCCGGCAAAAAGGGTTTGAACAGGGTCCCCAGTTGCAGCGCCAGACGAAAACGCGCGGGATGAGGAACCACCGCACGCAGCATATTGCGCTTCAGGCGCTCGAGGGCCGGACGCGGAATTTCGTTTTCCAGATGTTCACGACCAATTTCCGCCAGGCGGGCATAGCGTACCCCGGACGGACAGGTCGTTTCACAAGCGCGGCAAGTCAGGCAACGATCCAGATGTTTGAGGGTTTCAGCGCTGGCGGGCGTGCCGGCCAGGAACTCTTTGATGAGATAAATACGGCCACGGGGACCGTCCAGTTCGTCACCCAGTAGCTGATAGGTAGGACAGGTTGCCGTGCAAAAACCGCAATGGACGCAACTCCGCAAAATACTGTCCGCTTCGACAATGTCGGCGTCATTCTCAAAACGGGGAGCAATCCGGGTTTGCATAGGCTTCTCTATAGGGCCGCGTACAGGCGACCAGGATTCAAAATACCGTGCGGATCAAACGCATTTTTCAGGCGTTGATGCAGGGCGAACAGGGCTGGCGGCAAAGGCTGGAACACCTCTTTGGCATGGTCACCGCCGCGAAACAGGGTGGCGTGTCCGCCATGCCCAGCCGCCAGCGTCTGCAGGGCGCTGGCATCCCGTTGACCGCGCAGCCAGCGCTGTCCACCACCCCATTCAATAAGCATCTGTCCGGGCAGGGCCAGGGGGGGCGTGGCAGGTGCTACGGCCAGCCGCCAGAGTGCCGCGCTTCCCTGAAAAAATACATGGCGATGTTCACGCAGATTTTTCCAGAAAAGGATGCCGTCGTTTTCGTCCAACACCGCTCCACCGATTTTGCTCTGCGCCGCTGCGACGGCTTTCTCCGTCCCCGACAGACGCAGGTACAAGTGGGCCCCATCCCAGGCACTGGCTGACAAGGGCAGGGGCTGGCCCGCCCATTGATTCATCCGGACAATGGCTGTAGCCATGTCGGTGTCGTGTACCAGTGTCAGCTCCCGCTCGGGACGCGGCAACACTTTGAGCGTCACTTCCAGCAAAATGCCGAGGGTACCCAAAGACCCTACCAGTAGACGGGATACATCATAGCCCGCCACATTTTTCATGACCTGTCCGCCAAAGCGCAAGGATTCTCCCAGACCATTGAGCATGTGCACACCCAGCACGTAATCCCGGGCAGAACCCGCATAAGGCCGCCTTGGTCCGGAAAAACCACAGGCCAGGGTGCCACCGATGGTAGCTTCCGCCCCGAAAAAAGGCGGCTCGAAGGGCAGCATCTGGCCTGCTTCGGCCAACTGTTCCTGCAAGGTCTGCAGGCTTGTCCCGGCTCGCAGGGTCACAAACAGTTCACTGGGTTCGTAATCCACAATCCCTTGATGCTCCCGCAATAGCAACGGTTCCGCATCAGCAGTTTTTCTGCCGTAAAAGCGCTTGGTCCCGGCCCCCTGAATCTGCAGGGGACGCGACTGCTGAAAGGCTTCGCGGACCTGTTCCTGCAAACGCTCGCGCTGATCCATCTTAAAAGCGCTCCAGTTCCGGGAAAGGTAATTGACCATGATGCACATGCATGGCACCCAGTTCTGCGCAGCGATGCAGACTGGGGACCGCCTTGCCCGGATTCAGTCGCCCTTCGGGATCAAAGGCCGCCTTGATGCGGTGCAACTGAGCCAGCTCGGCAGGCGTAAACTGGGCGCACATGCTGTCCAGTTTTTCTACGCCGACACCGTGCTCTCCGGTGATACTGCCGCCGACCGCCACACACAGTTCCAGAATGCGCTGACCGAGGGCTTCTGCAGCATGCAACTGTTCTTCCACATTGGCGTCATAGAGGATGAGCGGGTGCAGGTTGCCATCGCCAGCATGAAACACATTGGCGACCCGCAAACCATATTCGGCGGACCAGATCGCGATTTGTTCGAGCACTTCCGCCAAACGCCTGCGCGGGATGGTCCCATCCATACAGTAATAATCCGGGGCCAGACGACCCACCGCCGGAAACGCGGCCTTACGGCCTTTCCAGAGTAACAGCCGGGTTTCGGCATCAGCGGCAATACGGATGCTGGTGGCCCCTTGCCGCTGTAACAACTTTTCCACGGCGCGCAGGCGTTCCTGAAGTTCTGCCTCGGTCCCATCCAGTTCGCAGAGCAAAATGGCAGCGGCATCGCGCGGGTAACCGGCATGCACAAAATCTTCGGCGGCTTCTATGGCGAGTTGGTCCATCATTTCCAGCCCGGCAGGAATGATTCCTGCCGCAATAATGGCACTCACCGCGTCTGCTGCCGCCACCACCGAGGCAAAAGCCGCCAGCAATACCAGGGTATTTTCGGGAACCGGCAGCAAGCGCAACGTACATTCGGTCACGATACCCAGCAATCCTTCCGAACCCATCATCAGCGCCAGCAGATCATAGCCGGGACTGTCGGGCGCCTGACTGCCGATTTCCAGACGTTCACCCGATACATCCAGCACTTCCAAAGCCAGCACATTGTGGACCGTCAAGCCGTATTTCAGACAATGTACCCCACCGGAATTTTCTGCCACATTGCCGCCAATGGTACAGGCGATCTGGGAGGAAGGATCCGGCGCGTAGTACAGCCCCATGGGCCGCGCTGCTTCACTGATGGCCAGATTGCGCACCCCCGGCTGCACCCGGGCCGTACGGTTGCTGGTGTCCAGCGCCCGAATCTGCCTGAGCCGCGCCAGGGAAAGCACAATGGCCCCGGCGTTGGGACGAGCGCCACCGGATAAGCCGGTGCCCGCCCCTCTGGGAACCACCGCTACACCATACTGCTGACAGATTTTCAGAACAGCCTGTACCTCTGCTCGATGACGGGGGAGGACCACCGCCAGAGGCAGCTCCCTGAGCACCGACAAACCATCACATTCGTAAGGATGCAGGTCCTCGCTCTGCGTCAGCAGGCCATCGTCCGGCAATAGGGCGCGGAGGGCGCTGAGAAATGCGGCATGCTCGGAATCAGGACTGCCCGCCATGAGTTGCGCCCGTCACCGACCGCGCAGGCGACGGCGTGCCAAGGCAAGACTTTCGGCATCCCCGACATTACCGGGAAATATCACCACCGGCAGATCAGGATAGCGTGGATGATCATGCGGACACTGAACCACAGAGCAGCCGGGCAAAATCTGCCCCATGACCCGCGCCTTGCGCAGCGCCAGCCCGCTACTCAGAACATCATTGGACGTGATACCACCCTTGCTGATGAGGAAACCCAGATCTTCGGGCAGACCACGCAACAGATCCATGAGAAAAGCCGATACGGTTTCACCGAAAGCCAAACGTGTCGCCTGATCGGCAAACTGGCGTTCACTGCGGCTGGTAAAAATCACCAGATCCAGGCCCTGAGCGTGAAGCCTGGCAGCCTGATCGAGAAGATGGGTTAACTGCTTCTTGCCCGCCTCCCCGCTGCAGGCATCCACCTCTACCTCCAGTCCTTGCAGACCCGATTCCTCCAGCAAGCGGCTGAGCTGCTCGGTGGTTTTACGCACATGAGAACCGACCAGAATGGCTCCGGCTTTACCCCCGCGTACCAGTTGTGCCATGTTTTCCGCAGATACCGGCTGGGGCGGCAGATCGGCCAGTGCGGTCAGCAAGCTGGCCGCACTCCGGAACAGAAAACGCTTGCCCTGCCCGGCAGCAGCCCGCAAATCCCGGGCAAAGGTGTGCAGATCTGCCGCTTCCACGGCGTCCACGACCACACAGGTATTATTTTTGAGTGCCAAAAGCTGCGGTAGGCAACCGGCGCGCAAGTCCGCCAGACGCAAGCGTTGCACCTGCTCCGCAGGAATGCGTCCGTGGGTTTTTTCGGCCACATAATCGGGCAGATAACTATGCTGAAAGGCAAACACCGAATCCCGGGCAAATTCGGTTTCATGGGCGGGAACTTCTACCCCGTTCTGGATGACATAATGGGTGCTGTCACGGGTAATGCGCCCTCCTTCAAAAAATGCCGGAACCAGAAAATGCGCATCAAAAGGTCCCAACTCCTCAGCCATCACATCAGTTTCAACCGGATAATGGCCGCGCAAGGTCGAATCCGAACGGCTCACCAGCAACGGTTGCACCGGCTGTCCGTTATTGGCCACCTGCACCAGAGCCACATGCAGGTTGCGGCAGATTTCCCGGGTGACCTGTTCGGCACGGACGGCGCTCATGCCCCGGGTATTACTCAAAACAAAAAAGAGCGGGGAATCATCCTGCAAGGCTTCCCGCAGGGTCTCAGGATCCCATCGGGTCAGCAGCAGGCAGGAATGGACCGTCTGCGAGCCGGTGGGATCATCATCAATGACGATGATTTTGGTACGGGTTTCCCGGGGATTACTGCCCACCAAAACTCCGCACCTTGCTGAGAATGGCATCCGCCGTAATCCCATTGAAAGCCATCAGTTCACCCGCGCTGGCGGTGGTTTCACCGCGCTGCCAGGCCAGGGTATCGCGATACGCCGCGCGACTGCGTAAGAGCACCGGCTCCAGCGCTCCGGAACCGCCACCGCCGATGGTCAGTAACATGTCGCCGGCAAACAACTGGTGGAATTCCGCATCAGCCATGAAATCCGTATCCGGCTCGGATACGGTATGCGCAGCCACATCCGAGGGGCGATACAACTGACGGGGATTGATGACGGAAACAATGCGCACCCCGTACCCTTCTTTTTCCAGGATCTCGCGGGCGGCGAACACCGGCATCAACACCATGTCACCGGTGACGGCAAAAGTTACCGTGCCGCGCGTGCCGCCAGCCCCTTCATATAGAACTGCCGCGCCCTTGCGGACTGCCGCACGCGCTTCGGCCATGCTCAGATGCACGGGCAGCGGGCTTTTCGAGGCAATGATAATCATCGACTTGTTGACGCTATTCACGGCGTATTCATAGGCGGCCTGGATGACGTTGGCATCCGTGGGATAGAGCAGAAACACATTGCCATTGCGCATTTGCGCGGCGAAATAGTTTTCGATTTCCGGACGTTGGTGAGTCCAGCCGTTGCGACCCTGCTCCAGAGCTCCCGCCGTGAACATGCATACCGTAGAGGGAGTCTTGCGGCGTAGCTCGGCCATCGCCTGACCCACTGTCTGCATAATCGGCCAGCCGTTGATGGCAAAGGACTCATAGGATAACCACAGGGAACGACTGCCAAACAGGGCCAGACCCGCTGCCAGACCCGCGCAGGCATCTTCGTTGAGGGGCTCGTACACCTGCCCTCCAGGCTGCTGGTTGTAGAGCGGATCTTCCGTGGGATGGCGGATTTTCAGGGCATCATTAATGTTCTTCATGGCCGAAGCTTCATTACCATCGGCATTGCTCACCACAAAGCGCGGGTCCTGCTGTCCCAGCCAGGCGACCAGTGCGCCCATGGCGGTGGCCGGCACGACCTGTTCTCCGACGGCAAAATCCTGCAAAGGAAACTCACCCAATTGGGCGATTTCCAGCACATGCTCGGTCACCGCTGTTTTGGCAGCAGGACCCCCTCCGGCACGGGAGAAATTGTCGCGGACCAGCGCCCAGGCCTCCGGACTCAGCGCGCGCTTTTGCAAAGCAGCTTTGATTTCCGGTGACTCAAAAGTGTCCTTGGGATACAAATTGTGGGATTTGGCACCGGAGACATGCACCCCGGCACCCTTCAACTGTTTGAGGATGAAAGCGGTGTGACGACCATTCAAGGCATTTTGCGCGGCCTTGGCGGCAGCACTCAGGACCGCTTCCATGAAAGCCATGCGTTGCCCGAAGGAGAAACGCGTGGAATCCACATAGGCGCCTTCCTGTCCGGCATCATCATAATCCTTGGCATCAACCAGAATGACCTCATCAAAGTCATGCGCCCGCCAGTAGGCCATCATTTCCTCGTTGCTCATCAGAGAGACCATGGAATGATGTTCCTGGCTGAAACCATTCCAGACCAGAATCGGCAGATAGTTGGTCACCCGGGGATAGGCAAAGTGAAAATGTTTCATGGAGCTCAGTACATACGGTTCGCCAAAGCCACCATCGCCGATGGTGACCGGGAACAGCGTGCCGGGATGCAGCAGCGCACCGGCCATGGCGAAATGTTGCCCCTGTCCCAGCGGACCGGCAGGCGCCAACAGACCCGGAATGGCGCCGGAGAGATGACCCAGCAGACCATGCTGTTCGCGGAAGCGCGCCATCATGTCATTCATGTTCTGAATACCCATGGCTTCCAGGGAGCGGTCGAGAAACATGGCACTGTAAAAGCCGGGCGCGTGGTGCCCCACTTCCGTGACAATGTTGGTATGACCAAGCATGACCATGGCCGCATAGGCCTCCGCGCTGGAGGCAAAACCCCCGGGATGGCCGGACGACTTGGCGGTACAGACCTGCAGCGTGCAATAACGCAGAGCATCGGCCAACAACAGCGACTGGTACACCGCCTCCCGTGCCTGGGGGTTCGCAATCGCCTTATGATCCGCAGCAATGGCAGAGGATTTGCCGTATTCGTCGAAATCCGGCCAGTTCTCACCAAAGTAGAGCATTCCCGCACAAAACTCGGGGGCATTGGTGGGCAAAGTATTTTGCTGGGTCATAACGGGCTTCCTGTAGCTAAAAATATTGCGCCCACTCTAAGCAGGATCACAGGAATCCGCAATAGAGCGGGTTTTTGGTATTGAATTCAATCCTCTTCTTCGCCGTCTTCGCCAACTCTTCTTTCGCCCTTGAGGGCAATGCTGAGATTTTTCAGCTTACGATACAGATGGGTACGTTCAAGCCCGACGATTTCAGCGGTGCGGGCAATATTCCAGTCATTGCGCGCCAGATGATACTCAAGAAAAGCCCGTTCAAAGCGTTCGCGGGCCCGTTTGAGGGTGCCGCCGAAGTCGTCCTCGTCGAAGTTGCTGTTGGCGAGAGCCATGCGGTTATCCAGACCCAGCGCGCCTTCGATTTCTGCCGCGCTGATTTCCGGACCTTCAGCCAGAATCAGCAGGCGTTCCACCAGATTTTGCAGTTCGCGAACATTCCCCGGCCAGGGATAGTGGTTGAGAACATCCATGCTGTCCGGCGCAAAACGGCGGCCGGGCAGACCATCCCGGGCACCATAAAAACGCACAAATTCTTCAATGAGTACCGGGATATCCGCCGTTCGCGCCGCCAAGGGCGGGACCCGCAAGGGCAAGGCACTCAGCCGATAGTACAGGTCACTGCGAAACTGGCCGTTTTGTACAGCCTGGGATAAATCATGGGCACTGCCGGCAATGACCCGCACATCGACCGGCACGGGGGTACTGCCCCCCACCCGGATGATGCGTTTTTCCTGCAAGGCTGAAAACAGACGGGCCTGGGTTTCCAGATCCATATCGGCTATTTCGTCGATGAACAGAGTCCCGCCATGGGCGACTTCCAGACGTCCACGGATGAGTTTGCCCTGGGTTTCATTACCAAAAAGTTCCGTAGCCACATTGGGCCGGGCAATGGCGGCAGCACGCAGGTCCACAAAAGGCCCCTGTGCCCGACGGCTCTGCCGGTGCAGATAACGGGCCGCAACTTCCTTGCCGCTTCCCGCTTCGCCGAGCAACAGGGCCCAGGAGTCTACCGCAGCGACCCGGGTGAGCTGTTCCCGAAACTGACGAATGGCCGGACTATCCCCACTGGGCCGTTCTACCCAGCCGGTTTGGGCACGCAGGTCGCGATTTTCGCGCTGCAGGCGGCTGGCCTCCAGGGCGTGGGCAACCGTCAGCAGGGTTTTGTCCAAAGACAGCGGCTTTTCGACAAAATCATAAGCACCCAGCTTGGTGGCCTGGACGGCGGTTTCAATGGTGGCGTGTCCGGACATCATCACCACGGGCTGCTCCAGACCCGCATCCGCCCAGCGCCGCAACAAGGTGATGCCATCTTCACCGGGCATCCAGATATCCAGCAGGACCAGATCCACCATCTGGTCGCGCAGAAATTCCTCTGCCGCCGCCGCACTCCCTGCCGTTTGTACCTGATACCCTTCATCTTCGAGAATATCCGCCAGGGTCTGGCAGATATCGGGTTCATCATCGACGATCAGAATCTTCAATCTTGCCGCTTCCATGCCACCTCCAGAAAGTCCCGGTCAACCCAGGGGGAAATCCATCACAATCCGCGCGCCACCATTAACGCCCTGATTATCGGCAATAATCACTCCGCCATGCTCTTCGACAATGCGGCGGACAATGGCCAGGCCCAAGCCCGAACCTTTGACCTTGCTGGTCACATAGGGCTCAAATACCCGGGCCAGGAGTTCTGCCGGAAAACCAGGACCGTCATCCATTACGCTCAACTCTAGCATCTTTGCCGAGCCGCTGTCCGTCAAGCCGGTGCGAATCAGAATATGTTTTCCGGCAGGACTTTGTTCCGTACCTTGCAGGGCATCCATGGCGTTACGCAGTAAATTGTTGAGAATCTGGCGCAGGCGATGCACATCCGCGCGAATACTGGGCAGATCCGCAGCCAGCTCCGCACGGATTTCAATACCATTTTCCTGCCCTCGATAGAGGTCCAGAACATCGAGAATCAAAGGATTGATCTCCAGCGGCCGAAGCTCGATTTGCGGTTGCCGGGCATACTCGGAGAAAGCATCTACCAGCACTTTCAGGGCATCCACCTGATGAATAATGGTTCGCGTCGCCCGATCCAGGGTTTCACCTTCATCACCCAGACGCTCCAGATATTTGCGGCGCAGGCGTTCGGCTGAAAGCTGGATGGGCGTCAGCGGATTTTTGATTTCATGGGCCAGACGGCGGGCTACCTCGCTCCAGGCGGCGCTGCGCTGGGCGGAAACCAGGGTGCTGATGTCATCAAACACCAGAACAAAGCCCTTGCTGCCCGCTTCGTCGGCAAATTGCGCACCGTGTACGATCAGGGTTTGCGGTCCATCACTGCGTTCCAGCTGCAGCTCTTTTTGCATGCCGGTGCGGGGATGTTCCACCCACTCGGTCACCAGCTTCCAGAGCGGTTCGAGAACGGCCCCGTCCTGCAGTTCTTGCAAAGCCCGGCCCTTGGGTAAATCTTCCTGCAGAATCTGGACAGCTGCCGCATTGATTTCTGCCAGACAATGCTCGCCATCAAAGGTGAGAATGCCGCTGGATAATTGTCCCAACATGGTTTCCAGATAGAGCCGGCGCTGCTCTGCCTGCTCCTGAGCGGCGGCCGCCTGCTGTTTGGCGCGGGCAAGCTGGCGCGTCATATTGTTGAAGGAGTGCAGCAAAACGCCCAACTCATCCTGACTGGCAATGGTTTGCAGGGGGATAAATTCGCCCCGGGCTACGGCCTGGGTGCCTGCAGCCAGCCGGGCAATAGGGGCCGTCAGCCGCCGGGCCAGATGCAGCCCCATCCACACCGCAGACAAAACCGCCAGGAGCAGCGCTACGGCCAGACTGAGCTGAAAAGCCGTTTTCATGGGCTCACGCATCAGCATGAGCTGATGGTACCGGGTATAAGCCACCTGTACGGCTTCTGCCGCCTTGGTAAGCTGTTCGGGAATGGGCTGCTCCACATAGAGCATGCGGTTACTTTCACCCAGATGCGGGCTCAGAACGGGAATCAGCGCCTTGACCAGCAGGCTGCCATCGGCTTCCGGTTCAATATTTGCGGTAGGGTGTCCTTCTTCCATGGACAGAATTTCCTGACGCGGCAGACGCGGTGCCAGGGCCAGATTATTACTGCTGGTGGCAATAATCCGGTTATTACTGGAAAACAGGGTGACGCTGCTCAAATGGTACTGATCACGCAAGGCAATGACGGTGAGGATGGCGTTACTGTCTGATTCACCCACCAAAGCCTGGGCGATGCTCTCGGCGGCAAGCAGCGTCGAATTGCGATAACGGTCAATGCCGGCCTTGGCTACATTCAAAGCCTGGTCCAGAGCACTTTGCACGGCCGAACTGAACCAGGAATCGACCCCCCGATTCAGGTACTGCCAGGAAAACCCGAAAACCACGGCCGCAGGCAGAAAACTCAACAAGGTGATGATGATCACCAAACGCGTGGCGAGCTGACTGCCTACTTCTCCCCGACGCAGCCGGACCAATAGCGCCACCACGGAAACCAGCACCAAAACCAGCAAAAAAAGGACGATGCCTGCTGAAATGACCAGCATAGGGACAAAATAGCGGCTTAGGGGTCCGCCCGCGCTGGTAAAAAAATTGATCGCCAGAAAGCCTAAAATGGCCAGAAGCAATAAAATGGCGCCCCAGCGGGGGCCAACCTTCTGGCGCTCCGGTGCAGCGCCGGCACTCAGGGCGCGTAACCAGTTTCTCAGTTTGAAAGGAGCGCGCTGACGGTCCATGGGGACTCCAGTTTCCAGTGATCGAGCAATGCACGCAGGCGCAGAGGGACGGGCAGCGCCTGTATATCCACATAAACCCGCAGCGCTACCCGTCCCCGTGCCGCGCCCTGTTGCAAAGGCAATTCGAAATCATGAATCTGCTTCAAGACGCTGACAACATCCTGCCAATGATTGAATAAGCGCAGGGTGCCTGCTGCATTTTTCAGTGCGTATTGGTTGGTCAGCGGATAATAGTGAATTTGCCAGCGGGTTTCTTTTTGCACATGGGTGCCCAGACCGGTAATAAAGGAAAATGGTTCGGGTTCCCGCCATTCCGCTTTCACGACCCAGATCAGGGTCTGGCCCTGATCGAGAATTTCCTGCAGCAGGTCTTCTTTAGTGATTTGCACCTGAGCATTGATTTTCACCCGGTTCATTTCCGGCGCGACCTGTAACTGTTCCACGTGAAACGCGGTACCTGCCAAAGCCCAGCCAGAACCCACAAAACACCACAAGACCAGGATCAGGCCCAGCAAAACCGCGCCGCGCTTGCGCATCATGCCACCCGCTTGCGCAAAAACCGGCACAGAGGTCATTCAGCTTTCACCAGGAGGGCATAGTAAAAACCATCCATGTCGTTCTGACCCGGCAAATGTTGTCCGGTGAGGGGATGGGCCTGCTGGCGGGCATCCTCGTGGCGTGCCAGAAACGCCCGAATCTGCAACAGATTTTCTTCGGGCAGAATCGAACAGGTCGCATAAAGAAGACGACCGCCGGGGCGCAAACAACCCCATAATGCCTCCAGAAGGCGTTGCTGTTGGGCCACGGCCTGCTGGACATCTTCGGCTTGACGGCGCAGGCGGATATCGGGATGCCGGCGAATGACGCCAACGCCCGTACAGGGCGCATCCAGGAGAATGGCGTCATATGGTTCACCATTCCACCAGCTTTCCGGATCACCGGCATCGGCAGCCTGCAGATGGGCAATAGCCCCCTGCCGGAATAGCGCTTCCCGTAATTTCTGGAGACGTTCTGCAGAGCGGTCCAAGGCATCCAGACGGCGTGCGCCCAATGCCCAAAGATGCGCAGTTTTTCCTCCCGGTGCGGCACAAGCATCCAGTATTCGTTCTTCGGATTGGGGAGCCAGAATGTGCGCGGCCATCTGGGCTGCCGCATCCTGCACGGCCACCCAGCCCGCGTCCCAACCCGGAAGCGTGGCGACCGGAATGCTTTCGGGAAGACAAAGAGCGGCGTCACTCCAGTCCACTCCATGACAGGACAAACCTTGTGCCAGCAGCAACTCGCGGTAGTTTTCGGGGCTGACCCGCTGCGTATTGACGCGCAGCCAGAGGGGTGCGGGACGATTGTTGGCGGCGGCTATGGCTGACCATTCTTCCGGATAGGCTTCCCTGAGGCGCGCGGCCAGCCAGGCCGGATGACTCAGATCAGGATCCGCTAGTTGCGCTTCCAGGGCTTCACGTTCACGCAGAAAGCGGCGCAAAACCGCATTCATCAGACCCTTAGCCCAGGTTTTCTGGAGTGTTTCAACCATCTCCACCCAATCGTTCACCACCGCAAAAGCGGGGCGCTGTCCATGCCGCAATTCAAAAAGTGCCAGATGCAGAAGAAAACCCAGATTCTGGTCTTCTTCCCGCCAGCTTTTGCGCAGCAGTAATCCGGATAATTTCTGCAGTAACAAATATTCCCGCAAGGTTCCCAGCACCAGCCACTGCAATGTGGCGCGCTCCGGGCCGCTGACTGTCGTAGCGGCCAGGGCCTGATCGACTTTTTCTCCTTCATCCACGGCTTGCAATACCTTGATGGCCGCTTGCCGCAGCAGGGTTCCGCCGGGCATGCCGGGGCTTCCCTGGTGATTTGGTTTTTTACTCATCCCAACTTTTCTCCCTGCACAGGATGATATCCACGGATGAAATCTCCCGCGCTGAGTTTTCCCTTGCCCGCCGGTTGCAAAAGCAACAATTCGAGTTGCCCGTCACCACAGGCTACCGTGAAACTCTCCTTGTGGATGGCGGTGATGCTTCCTGGCGCAATATCCACCGTTGCCGCTATCGGTCTGACTTGCCAGACGCGCAATCCTTTCTCCCGAAACAGCGTATGCGCAATGGGGCTGGGATTAAAGGCGCGCACCTGACGGTCCAGCATTGCAGCGGGAAGCTGCCAGTCCAGCAAGGCTTCTTCTTTCTTCAGCTTACGCGCGTAGCTTACCCGGCTTTCATCCTGAACCAGTGCTGTTGCGGTCCCTGCCCAGAGCGCGTCCAGAGCCTGCCGCAAGGCGGCTTTGCCCAGCAGTGCCAGACGATCATGGAGGCTGGCCGCCGTGTCTTCAGGATTTATGGGACAGGTAAGTACGTTCAGCACCGGTCCGGAATCCAGCCCTGCTTCCATTTGCATAATGGCCACCCCGCTTTCCGCGTCTCCGGCAGCAATGGCGCGGGCAATGGGGGCGGCACCACGCCAGGCGGGTAACAGACTGGCGTGGACATTAATGGCGCCAAGGCGGGGTGTATCGAGAACTGTCTGCGGAAGTATCTGTCCATAGGCCACGACAATCAGGAGATCCGGCTGCAGGCTGCGCAATAAATCCAGAGCCTCGGGAGTTTTGCAGGACTCCGGCTGAAAAACCGGAATACCCGCCTCCCTGGCCAATTGCTTGACCGGGCTTTCCTGCAGATGGCGACCGCGCCCGGCAGGACGATCGGGCTGCGTCAACACCCCCACCAGAACCTCTGGACCGGCCAGTAATTCTTCAAGAACGATGCGGGCGAATTCTGGAGTTCCCGCAAAAACAATGCGTTTACTCACCCTGACGCACCCGCTTTTCCGCCTTGCGACGGATCAGATTCTGTTTCAGGCGCGACAGATGATCCACAAACAAGGTGCCATTGAGATGATCAATTTCATGCTGAATGCATACCGCCAGCAGGCCATCAGCTTCGAGCTCAATGAGTTTCCCCTGTACGGTCGTTGCCCGCAGGGTAATTTTTTCGGCCCGCCGAACCGTTTCCAGAACCCCGGGAACCGACAGACAACCTTCTTTCATTTCTTCCTCGCCACTATGGGCGATGATTTCGGGGTTCACCAGCACCATCAAATCATTGCGATTTTCAGAAACATCCACGACAATCAGGCGTTGTCCGGCGGCCACCTGAGGAGCCGCCAAACCGATCCCCGGAGCATCGTACATGGTTTCCGCCATGTCATCGGCAAGCTGCTGAACCTTCTTGTCCACCCGGACAATAGGCTGCGCCATATTCTTGAGGCGCTGATCGGGAAATTCGAGTATTTTCAGGAGCGACATTTTTACCACCAAATTAATGAAGGGCTATCCGGCAAAAAACGTATCTTGGACTAATACTATCCCCTGCGGAAGTCCAGCGGAGATCATTACATGTACAAACACATATGGCGCAACCTTGTTTTTACCCTTGGCCTGAGCGCCCTGGCCCCGGTAATGGCCCAGGCGGCGCCTGCCGGTATTCAACTGCGCACACAACAAAGTTATACCGTAAAACCTGGAGATACCCTCTGGGGCATTGCCGGCCATTTTCTGGTTCATCCCTGGCAGTGGCCACAGATATGGCACAAAAATCCCTACATTCAAAACCCCAACCTGATTTATCCCGGCGATCGCATTGTCATCCACTATGGGGCCAATGGTGAACCCGAACTGGGTCTCGCATCGTCTTTCAGTGAAAACGGAAGCAATTTTGTGGAGCTGCGTCCACAAATGTCGAAAGAGGCTGTACCCTCGGTTTCTACTGGTGAAGTGATGCCCTTTCTCGGTACTCCCGGAGTAATCGACAGTAAAAAAGTCTTCGCGCAACTGCCTTATCTGGCTGCAGCCGCCAAGCAAAGACCCACCTATGTGACCGGGGATACGCTCTACACAGTCGGACTGGAAAAAGCCTCTGTTGGCAGCCGCTACCAAGTCGTCACCCTGGGACCGGAGTTATTCCAGGCCAAAACCCATCGTTCTTTAGGCTATGCTCTGGAAGACCTGGGGCAAGTGACGGTCACCCAGAGTGGTCATCACGCTGCGGTGCAAATCACCAAACTCCGCAAAGAAATTGATCTTGGTGCACGCCTGGTACCCGTCGTCACGACGGCAATCCCTCATTATTTTCCCAGTGCACCCCTCCATGCTGTCGCGGGTCATATCATTGGCCAACTGGATGGGAACCCGGCGCTGACCGTCGGTCAGGTAGTCATCATTGATCAGGGTGCCCGGGATGATCTCAAGCCCGGTAATATCCTGCAGATCCAGCGTAGCGGGGTAACGACCAATGCGGTTACCGGCAAGGCCTTTACACTGCCGGACCAAACCATCGGCGATATCATGGTGTTCCGGGTTTTCCCCTCGGTTTCCTATGCAGTCATCACCATGGCCAGTCGGAGCATCCGCCTGGGGGATGCAATTCACAGTCCTGCCTCAGCCGATGGCACTGTGCAAAAATAATGTCTGATGCCGCCTGGCTGGCACTTTGCCGAATTAACGGTTTGGGGCCACAGCGGCAACAGGCTTTACTGGAGCGATTTAGCCATGCCGCCGCCTGCTTTCAAACGGGGGCCGGCCTGTTACAAGACCTCGGTTTGTCCGCAAAGCAAATCCAGGCTCTGCAAAAAGACCCCGAAGACCTTATCCGTCCTGCTGACCGGCGCTGGCTGAATAGTCCCGATACGGATTTATGTCGCTGGACGGATCCCGATTATCCGCCTTTGCTGCGACAAATTCCCGACCCACCGCCCCTGTTATTTATTCGGGGACAGCGTTCCTGTCTGAACCAGCCCATGCTGGCTATTGTCGGCAGCCGCTCGGCAACGGCTGTAGGGGCAGCTACCGCCGAGGCTTTTGCCCGTAGTCTTGGTGAAACCGGGCTGATCATTACCAGTGGCCTGGCCTTGGGCATTGACGCTGCCGCCCATCGCGGTGCACTAGTCAGCGGCACTGTTGCCGTACTGGGCACCGGTGCCGATCTGATTTATCCGCGCACGCATTTACAGTTAGCGCACCAGATTATCGAGCATGGCCTGCTCGTCAGTGAACAGGCCCCGGAAACCGGACCGCATAGTGGCCTGTTTCCACGTCGCAACCGCATCATCAGCGGACTCAGTCTGGGGGTACTGATTGTTGAGGCGGCAGAAAACAGCGGCTCCCTGATTACTGCCCGCCTGGCTATGGAGCAGGGGCGAGAAGTATTTGCGGTACCCGGTTCGATCCACTCACCGCTGTCCCGGGGTCCGCATCGTCTGATTCGTGACGGTGCCAAACTGGTGGAAAGTGCCGAGGATGTGTTGAGCGAGCTGGGGCCGCTATTTGGCGCATTATGCCAGGCCCGACCGGTAACATCAGCGGATCATTGGCGACCTGACGATCCCCATCAGGCGAAAGTCTGGGCGGCAATGGACTTTGATCCGCTGACAGCAGAAGAAATTGCTGCGCGTTGTGGATTGACGCTGGGCGAGCTTTCGGCCATCCTCTTGGAAATGGAAATATCAGGTTACCTCACGGCCAGCCCCGGCGGCCGGTTCTGTCGCCTCCCTCCTGCACCCTGAAGGCTCTGGCATGGAAGACGTCATAGACATAATTACATACCTACTGGATCACCTCGACGACGAAGACGACGCGGTCATTGAAGATCATCTTCGTGCCGTGGGTTTTCCCGACGCGGACATTCAGCGCGCCCTCGACTGGATGGAGGGTTTTGCTGTTGAAGAACAGGAAGATACCAGTCCCCGAGCGCTGCGCGCCTATCATCCCTACGAGCTGCAGAACCTTTCTGTGGCAGCACGCGGTCAACTGCATGACTGGGAACGCCTGGGCGTCATTAACGGCGCCATGCGGGAGCGGATCATTGATCGTTTACTGGCCCTCGACCTTGAGGATATGGATATGGAAACCCTTGACTGGGTTGCCTTCATGGTAATGGCCAACGATCCCGGCCCGGAAGCACTCTGGGTAGACGCCTTACTGGACACAGACGGAACCCGGATACTGCACTGACCTATGGCCCATCAGCTCGTAATTGTCGAATCTCCTGCCAAAGCCAAAACCATCCAGAAATATCTCGGGGATGATTTTGAAGTTCTGGCCTCTTATGGTCACGTTCGTGATCTTCGCCCCAAAGAAGGGGCCGTTGATCCTGAGCAGGATTTTGCCATGCGTTATGAAGCCATCGAGCGCAATGAACGACATGTAGAAGCCATTATCAAGGCATTGCGCAAGGCTGATAAACTATGGCTCGCCACCGATCCGGACCGCGAAGGCGAGGCCATTTCCTGGCATTTGGTAGAACTGCTGCGCGAGCGCAAGCAGTTGGGAAACAAGCCCGCCCAGCGCGTGGTTTTTCACGAAATCACCAAAAAGGCCGTGCAGGAAGCCATTGCCAATCCCCGTGAAATCGCCATGGATCTGGTCAATGCCCAACAGGCCCGGCGCGCCCTGGACTATCTGGTGGGCTTCAATTTGTCACCGCTGCTGTGGCGCAAAGTGCGTCCCGGCCTTTCTGCCGGTCGGGTGCAAAGCGCCGCCCTGCGTCTGATCTGCGAGCGGGAAGACGAAATTGAAGCATTTGTCAGCCAGGAATATTGGACGATTGCGGCACGCCTGCTGCACGCCGATAGCGAGTTTTCCGGGCGTTTGACGCACTGGCAAAACAAAAAACTGGAACAATTTGATATCAACAATGAAACCCAGGCAGAATCCATACGCAGTAGTATGGAAGCGGATATGCAGCAGCAAGCGCTTCGGGTCCGCGAAGTGGAGCGTAAAAGCCGGCAACGTCAGCCTGCCGCGCCTTTTACAACCTCCACCCTGCAGCAGGAAGCCTCCCGCAAACTGGGTTTCAACGCCAGCCGCACCATGCGCGTCGCCCAGCAGCTTTATGAAGGCATAAACATTGGGAGTGAAACCGTCGGCCTGATCAGTTACATGCGTACGGATGCCGTCAACCTTTCCGAAGAAGCCATTGCCGATATTCGCGGTTTCATCGACGGGCATTATGGTCATGAATTTGTCCCTGAAAGCCCACGTCGTTACAAAACCAAAACCAAAAATGCCCAGGAAGCGCATGAAGCTGTGCGCCCGACGGACATCAGTCGAACGCCGGAAATGCTGCAGGGTATTCTCGAAAAGGATTTGTGGCGGCTATATGATCTGATCTGGAAACGCAGCGTCGCCTGTCAGATGGCTCCGGCCCGCCTGGATATGGTCGCTGTAGACATGGATGCCGGGACCCACTGGACGCTACGTGCCAACGGTTCGACCGTTACTTTCCCCGGCTTCATGGCGGTTTATCTGGAAGGGAAAGATGATACGGACGAAGATGAAAATAATCGTATTCTCCCGCCTCTGGAACAAGGCGACCAGCCGCAGGTCCAGGGCGTAGATCCGGAACAGCATTTTACCGAACCGCCACCCCGCTACAGTGATGCGACGCTGGTAAAAACTCTGGAAGCCCATGGCATCGGGAGGCCCTCTACTTACGCCAGCATTATTCAGACCCTGCAAAATCGCGAATATGTAGAAACGGAACAACGTCGCTTTAGGCCCACCGATCTGGGCAGAGTCGTTGGACGCTTTCTGTCCAATCATTTTGAGCGTTATGTGGACTACAACTTTACCGCAGGTATGGAAGATGAGCTGGATGCCATCTCCCGTGGCGAAAAGCAATGGCGGCCGGTACTGAACGAATTTTGGGGACCATTTCGCTCCTTGCTGGATGAAAAAGCCAACGTCAGTCGCGCCGAAGCCACCAGCGAAGCCATGGACGAAAATTGTCCTGAATGTGGAAAGCCACTATTTCTGCGCCTTGGACGGCATGGTCGTTTTGTCGCCTGTTCAGGATACCCCGAATGCAAATACACCCGTCCTGTGGACGGACCCCGGGAAGCCCCTGAACCCGTTGGACGCGACTGTCCCGACTGCGGAAAACCTCTGGTGTATAAAACCGGGCGCTACGGGCGCTTTATTTCCTGTAGTGGTTATCCGGAATGTAAGCACATTGAACCGTTGACCCAGCCCAAGTCTTCCGGCGTCACCTGTCCGCAATGTGGAGAAGGCGAACTGGTAGAAAAGCGCAGCCGTTATGGCAAAGTATTTTATTCCTGCAATACTTATCCAAAATGCACTTACGCCGTCTGGGGACCACCGGTTGCCAAAGCCTGTCCACGTTGTGCCTGGCCGATCATGATTGAAAAAAGTGGAAAACGACTGGGAGAACAACTTGCCTGTCCTCAGCAAGAATGTGGATTCCATTTTCAGGTGACTGCCAGTGAAGCAGAAATTGCAGCACTGCTGGTTGACTATACGCCGCCTCCTCCCCGGGAAAAACGCGCCGCGCCCGCCAAAGCTCCGGCGCGCAACGCCGCCAGCAAAACAGTGAAAAGTCCCGCTAAAAAGACCACAAAAACGGCTTCTGCAAAGAAAACCACAGCCAAAAAAACCACCAAGGCCTCAACAACTACCGTCGACAAACCCGCGCCCGCAGCACGCAAGCGCGCCAGTAAAAAAGTAGACAACCCATGACTTACGTCGTTACCGAAAACTGTATCCAGTGCAAATACACCGATTGCGCAGAAGTGTGTCCTGTTGAATGCTTTCATGAAGGCCCCAATTTTCTAGTTATTGATCCTGACGAATGTATTGACTGCGCCGCCTGTATTCCCGAATGCCCGGCAGATGCCATTTTTGCCGAAGACGAGGTGCCGGAAGGCCAGCGCGACTTCACCGCCATAAATGCTGAACTCACCAAAAAATGGCCTGTCATTTTGCGCAAGAAAAGTGCTCTACCCGATGCAGAAACCTGGAACGGCAAAACGGATAAACGCCCACTGCTGAAAGAAAACTGATCGGAGATCATGAAATGTTTCACGTGAAACATGTCTGCTAAAAAAACAGAAGCGGGCTCTCCCGAATTTTCCCCCTTACGCTTGAGTGGAAGCGTCTTTACACTTTCTGTTTTACAGTTGGAAAGTAATGACCCGGCCTTGCTCAAGGCGCGCATTGACGAAGAACACCGCCGTCATCCTGCTGCTGCGGCATTCCATCAGGAATCACCGCTGGTCTTGGATCTGAGCGGCATTCCTGAAGAAGCCCCACTGGCTCTCGAAAAAATCATCACGGTATTAAGGGCTGCAGGCTGGCTGCCCGTAGGCATTCGCAATGCCGCAACAACCCATCAGCTGCTGGCTACATCCCTTCACCTTCCGCTATTGCGTGGACAAGCCCAGCGCACTCCGGCAAAACCCGAAGCAACCTTAAGCCAGCCGTCCACTGCTCCCAGCCCAGCACCATCTGCCGGCCTGCTGATTGAACACCCGGTGCGCAGTGGGCAACGAAATTACGCGCGTAATGGCGATCTGGTCTGTATGGCAACCGTCAACGCCGGAGCGGAAATCATCGCTGACCGCAACATTCATGTTTACGGACCGCTGCGAGGTCGCGCTTTGGCCGGAGTCAACGGAGATGAAAATGCCCGTATATTTTGCATGGCACTGGAGGCAGAACTGGTTTCCATCGCAGGATTATATCGGACCCTCGAACCGGACCACCCCCTTTGGGGAAAGCCTGCGCAGGTTTACAGCCGGGACGAGCAACTGCATATTACCCCCTTAAATTCATAATGATCCGGAGAAAAAAACGTGGCCAAAATAATCGTCATAACTTCAGGAAAAGGTGGCGTCGGCAAAACCACCACCAGCGCAGCTTTTGCCAGCGGCCTCGCGCTGCGCGGGTATAAAACGGTCGTCATAGATTTTGACGTGGGCTTACGCAATCTTGATCTCATCATGGGTTGCGAGCGTCGGGTAGTTTACGATCTCATCAACGTCATTCAGGGTGAGGCAAAGCTCCAGCAGGCCCTGATCAAGGACAAACACTGCGAAAACCTGTATGTGCTCCCCACCTCACAAACCCGCGATAAGGATGCCTTGACCGTTGAAGGGGTTACTACGGTTATGGACGAACTGCGCAAAGACTTTGATTATATTGTCTGTGATTCGCCGGCTGGCATTGAATCAGGAGCGCTGATGGCCTTGTATCATGCGGATGAGGCGATTGTCGTCACCAACCCGGAAGTTTCTTCAGTACGCGACTCCGATCGGATTCTGGGGATTCTTGCTGCACGCTCACGTCGAGCCGAACAGGGAGAAGAACCCGTCAAGGAACATTTGTTGTTGACCCGTTATTCCGCCAAGCGGGTGGAAGACGGTGAAATGCTTTCCCTGGAAGACATCAAGGAATTATTGAGGACACCACTGCTGGGTGTCATTCCCGAGTCAGAAGTGGTGCTGCAGGCTTCCAACCAGGGTATTCCCGCCGTGCATATGGGAAACACCGATGTGGCTGAAGCCTATAAGGATGTAGTAGCCCGCTTCCTGGGCGAAGAAAAACCCCTCCGATTTATTCAGGCTCCGAAAGTTGGTTTTTTCAAAAAGCTTTTTGGAGGCTGACATGTCCATACTTGATTATATTCTCGGTTCCCGGAAAAAAACGGCCAATGTGGCCAAAGACCGTTTAAAACTTATTCTTGCCCATGAAAGGGAAGAAGGGGGACCTGATTTTTTACCTGCCCTGCAAGAAGAATTACTAACGGTTATCGCCAAGTATATTCCCGTGGATAAAAACAACATCAAGGTCAGTATGGAACGCAAAGGCGACTTTGAGGTGCTGGAGCTGAACATCCTATTTCCTGATCAGCATTAAGTTTTTTACAATAAAACCAACAGGCTAAGGGAGAATAGTGCATGCAGATGGTCAATGCTTATCTGAATGTGGTCAAAAATAATTATTTTCAGTTTCATGGACGAATGGCTCGTGCCGAATTTTGGTGGTTTACCTTGATGAATTTCCTGATAGCCCTCGCACTCACATTTATTGTGCTCTTACTATCTGCCATGAAAAATACAGATCTGGCAATCGCAATCATCGGTATTTATTACCTGGCATTACTGCTGCCTACGCTGGGTGGGCAAATTCGCAGATTGCATGATATTGGGATGTCCGGCTGGTGGATACTCATCAATCTGGTTCCTTATATAGGAGCCATAGCATTGCTGATCATGCTGATACTTCCCAGTAAACCCAGCGGTGAAGTATATGGTCCTTACCATGACAGCATGTCTTAATTAATTGTAGTTTTTGCTTTTTCACCTATTATTTAACCTAAAAGCGGCTCGGGTCAAAGTCGCTGCAAAATACCATCAAGGCCAACTGTCGCTTTTGGCTGTAATTAGCTTTAATCCTAAAAACGGCAGTTGCCGTGGGTGCTTTGCAGCGACTTTTGTTTTGAGCCGTTGTTGTTCTTGGTGAAATCCTGCGCCCGTCAGGAGAGCTGTTTGAGCCCGCAAGGCGAGTTCTCTCCTGACAGCAGGATGAGCCTTAGTACAACAGGCAAGGAACAATGGAGCAAAAAGCACCCACGGCAACTGCCGTTTTTAGGCTAATTACTCTCAGCGCGTAAATGATCCAGCCACTGACTGGATATTCTTTCCAGCAAGCGATTCTGGGTCTGGCGTGCCGTCAGATTATCCAGATCCACCCATGCCAGGGGCTGGTCCTGGCCGGCGCAGGAAAATACCGCTTTGGTCCGTTTGCCGGTTTCCGGATCAATCTGCCACTGCAAACACTGGGCGCAGACGCCTTTGAGCATACACTGCATCGGGCTACCTACTGTGGCTACCGCTTCCAGATCACTGCGGAAATAAGCACTGAGAGATCCTTTCAGGGCCTGCTGAAAGCCTTTTAATAATCCAGTAGAGCCCATGACCATCAAGCGATCCACCTGATCCAAGGCTACCGCCCCCGGCACCGTGCTCTGACCGGGAAGTTCGGCGGCTCCGTAAGCACGTAACAACTCCACCATATCACTGGCTTCGACACTCAAGTCCTGAGGACGATGGGTTGCAATCAGCGGACCACTCCCCGTGCACCAGATAATCTGATCCGCCGCTTCTTCCAGTTCCGCCTGATTATCCAGTTCGCTGGCTTTACCCAAAGCGGCGACATACAGGACCCGATTACCCGCAGCGCGGAGCGCTGGACCGATATCCAGCATGACCGCAGCGCCCCAGCGTCCTGCCACCACCAGAATGGTTTTATTCTGGGGAATATCCGTCGGTGCTCCAGTGGGACCCATTAATATCAAGGGATCACCGGGTTCCAGGCTCCCTACAAGACGCGGCCCGGTTCCCCACTGCAGTACCATCAGACGCACTGCATCCTCTTCAACGCCGGCACCACTGACGGTCAGAACCGGAATCTGCAGGCGGGTATTATTCACAACCGGGCTATGGCTTTCAAAAGTCTGCAGACGGAAAAACTGGCCCGGCCGGAAATTGCGGGCGGCCAGAGGGGCTTTAATCCACATTTCGGTTACCGCCGGATTACTGCGATCCACGCGCAGCACGCGCATGGTCAGCAAATCCCGCAAGTTTTCCTGAAAGTCCGGCAGCTTATGTTGGGTTACCGGAGCGAGGGCGTTAAGACCGTGCACGACCTGCGGATAACTGGCTTTTGCCGAGGCAATGGCCTTGACCACGCTGCCATGAAACACCGGATGGGTATCACCAATGAAACTGACACGATGCGCCTGCTCATCTGTATAGGAAGTAAACGGGCCGGCTTCGGGTGCCTTGCAGTGTTCAGCCACCTGCACAGCCTGAAGAGCACTCTTGCCGTGGGCCACATGGGTCTGAAAATGATCCCCATCCAGCAGCAGGGTACCGGGATACTCTCTTTCATAAATGGTATTCGGTACGGTTCCCGCCGCAATAAACACCGCACGAGCTGGTAAACGCAACTCCTGGTCACTGCTCAGCCAACGACCTTCGGCTTCACGCATCTGCCGGAATACCATGTGGGAGATGTGTCCATAGGTATCCAGTTCGGCACGCTGAGGATCCAGACCCTCTGCGTAATACAGGCCTTCTTCCATGGCCTTGATCAATTCTTCATGGTTGCGCGTATAAGCCGGGGATTGCCGCATACCCTTGCGATAAGCCAGCGTGACCCCGCCCCAGGATTGAATCAGGGGGACAAAATTCGGGGATTCTCCGCTTTCCTGCGCGCGTTTCCTTTCCTGGCGAACGGCGCGCCCGTGGGCAAGAAATTCTTCGAGAATTTCCGTGTCTTCGGCAGAAAGTCCGGCACGCATTTTTTCCTCCCCGCCGCGCTGGGACATCTGCTCATAACGCTCAAGGACTTTTTCAACCTGACGAATGTAATAGGCCTGCACTTCGGTGGCAGTATCCACCGCTGTGAGACCACCACCAATGACCACTGCGGGCAAGCGTACCTGCAAATTGGCGAGACTGCTCTTTTTCCCGGCACCAGTCAGCTGCAGGGCCATGAGGAAATCACTGGCCTGACGCATGCCCCGCGCCAGACTTTCGCCCATAGGAACCACCCTGGGCAAACCCGCACCCGTGGCAATACAGACATGATCAAACCCCAGAGACCAGGCATCTTCCAGGGTGATGGTGCCACCCAAACGCACGCCCCCGAAAATCTGAAAGCCGGGACGCCGGGCTAAAGTCAGATAAATGAGTTTGAGAAAGTTCTTGTCCCAACGCACGGTGATACCATATTCCGCCACCCCGCCAAAACCCAGCAGAATCCGCTCGTCCAGGTCTTCCTGCAAGGTGCTCCAGTCACGAATCGGCGCGGACAGCCAGGCTTCCGGCAGCGGTTCGATTTTCAGTCCATCAATACCCACTACCGCACAGCCTTCCTGCAGCAGGTGTTGAGCCATGGTGAACCCCGCCGGCCCCATGCCTGCCACCAGCACCTTGCGCCCATTATACGGTTGTGCCGCAAATTGAACGGCGCGCAAGGGATTCCAGCGGGTCAGCAAATCATACAGCTCAATCCCCCAGGGGAGGTTGAGGACATCCGTCAAAATGCGGGTTTCAACCTGCGGAATGTTGACCGGGTCCTGCTTCTGGTACACACAGGCTTTCATGCAGTCATTGCAGATGCGATGGCCGGTAGCGGGAACCATGGGATTATCGACCATGGCCATGGCCAATGCCGCCAGATTCAGTCCGTCCCGTTTGAGAATCTGCATTTCCGAAATTTTTTCTTCGAGGGGACAGCCCGTCAGGGTCACGCCCAGAGGATCAACCTTCAGGCCCAGTTCCGGTACCCCTTTTTTCTCGGGGAATCCCCTGGAGCAAAAATCGCCATCATGATCATGACAATAGAGACAATAATGGACTTCGCTCTGCACACTGCGCGGGTCCATGCGCAAATCCGTCAGATGAAAACTGTCGCGGCGACGCAGGGTACCGTCGGGCGCTACAAATGGCGTACCGGGCACCTGATCGAGCTTTTTGAGTGGCACGAGGGCCTCATGATCTACGCGCTGGGGCAAACGGAAGCTCGACCACCCCGTAACCGCCAGAGCTGCCTGGGGGTCCTGAAGAATCAGGGCACACCATTGGGTCAGGCGCTGAATCTCCTCAGCATGGGTATTTTCATCCTTGAGCCAATCTTCACCAAGCCGGGAAATCGCCCACTCACGATCCGTATCGGGCCAGGCGCGTTGGCGTATCTGGCTATCCAGCCATTGATCCAAATCCGCAAAAGTCTCCGGAAATTCTCCGCGATAACGCCGGGCGCGACGCAGCACAAAATGCTTTTTGAATTCCATGACCACATCATGACTGCGGGTTTGTGCCTGTAGTTCGGCCACTTCTTTTTCCAGGGCGAATAAGCGGGTAATAAACTGTTCCACATGGGGAGCCAGGCGCAGCAGAAATTCGCTTTGTGCCTTGCTCGCCGGAAGCAAACCCTGAGCCCGGTAATCATGCAGGGCTTCGGCAAGGGCACTATCTGATTTATTGAGACTCGCAAAAAATTCCTGATCTAGGCGCGCAATGCCCTCATCTGTAAAAAGTTCTTTATATTCAAAACCAACCAAATTCAGCACCCGTATCTCCCCATTCGCGCAGAGGCATACACGCCATCCACTTTCATCAAACTGTCACATTTTGCTGGCATTATAGACGTATGTCACGTTTTCAGGACGAAACTATGCCTCATTACCGCAGTATTTTCCTGTCCGATGTCCACCTCGGGACCCGAGGCTGTCAGGCAGAAAGTCTGCTCGACTTCCTGCGCCACAATTCCTGCCAGCAATTATATCTGGTCGGCGACATCATTGATTTATGGCGACTCAAAATACGCTGGTACTGGCCGCGCAGCCACAATACTGTCGTCCAGAAAATCCTGCGTCTGGCGCGTTCGGGTGTCGTGGTCCGCTATATTCGCGGAAATCATGACCCCGTCTATGAGCTGCTCTCTGATTATGTTCAGGGTCAGGATGATGAGAGCATTTCCCTGGGCGATATTGCCATTCTCAGTGAGACCGTTCATGAAACCGCCGATGGAAAAAAACTCTGGGTGATTCATGGGGATCAATTTGATGCGGCCATGCGTTATGCTACCTGGCTGATTCATCTCGGTGATCATGGTTATATCCTGTTGCTCTGGCTCAATCGCCTGCTGCAATCCGCCTTCCGTCGTCTGGGCCTGCGCCGGCACTGGTCCCTGAGTGCCTACATCAAGTACCGGGTCAAAAAGGCCGTGCAATTTATCAACGACTACGAACATCTGCTTGCCGAAGAAACCGCCCGCCGGGGTTATGCCGGGGTTATTTGTGGCCATATTCATCATGCTGAACAAAAAAGCATTGAGGGCATACTTTACTATAATGATGGCGATTGGGTGGAAAGCTGTACGGCGCTGGTAGAACACATGGATGGCCGGATGGAAATTATCCACTGGCCCATCACATTGCGTTTTGATCAGGACGTCGCCGCCTGAAGCCGGTTTACCGGCTAAATATCCAGTCGCGATACAAAGCGGGCGTTTTCTTCTATAAAACGCCGGCGCGGTTCTACAGCGTCCCCCATCAACATGGAAAATACTTCATCTGCGGCAATGGCATCTTCCACATCAACCCGAACCAGTCTGCGGTTTTCCGCATTCATGGTGGTTTCCCAGAGTTGCTCCGGATTCATCTCACCAAGACCTTTGTAGCGCTGAATTTCCACGCCCTTGCGGGCATCTGCCAAAAGCCAGTCCATCGCCTCCCGGAAACGCTGAACCACGCGATTTTTCTCGCCCCTCTTGATCACGGCGCCGGGATGCATGCTGCCTTCAATATTTTTGGCATATTCAGCCAGATGCCGGTATTCACCGCCCGCGAAAAAGTCCTGGTCAAAAAAGCGGAGTTCCTGACTGCCATGATGTTCACGCCGGACCACCAGGCGTAATCCGTCCGCTTCGCCGATTTTCTCGACTTGATAGTGTTCTGCGGGTAAAGCGGTTGCGCTCAGGGCCGTTCGTAGTCCTTCCGCAAACTGGTCCCAGTCATCATTACGGGCGGTTTCTGCAGCAATGGGCGGCAAGGTTGCCAGCGCCCAGAGCAGGGTGGCGGGATAACGCCTTTCCAGACGCTGCACCAGGGCTTCAATATTCTGGTATTGCCGCATCATGCCAGCAAGCTGATCCACACTGACGGCTTCACTATTTGCAGAAAGATGAAATTCAGCACCATGCATGGCGATTTCACGCAGATAAGCTGCCAGTTCCGTATCATCTTTGATATAGCGTTCGTCTTTACCTTTTTTAACCTTGTATAAAGGGGGCTGGGCAATATATACATGACCACGATCCACCAGATCCGGCATCTGCCGGTAAAAAAATGTCAGCAACAGGGTACGAATATGACTACCATCCACATCCGCATCGGTCATGATGATGACGCGGTGGTAACGTAACTTGGCCAGATTAAAATCTTCCTTGCCGATACCGGTGCCCAGCGCGGTAATGAGGGTGCCGATTTCATCCGAAGACAGCATTTTGTCGAAACGTGCCCGTTCGACGTTCAGAATTTTTCCTTTGAGCGGCAAAATGGCCTGATGACGACGATCCCGGCCCTGTTTTGCAGAACCCCCTGCCGAATCTCCTTCCACCAGATAAATTTCGCAAAGACTGGGGTCTTTTTCCTGACAATCGGCCAGTTTACCCGGAAGGTTGGCAATATCCAGAGCCCCTTTGCGGCGCGTCAATTCACGCGCCTTGCGGGCGGCTTCCCGGGCCCGGGCGGCGTCGACGATTTTCGCAGCAATAGCCTGGGCTTCCTTGGGGTGTTCATCCAGAAAAATGGTGAGGGCCTCGGCCATGGAAGATTCGACCACCGGTTTCACTTCACTGGAAACCAGTTTGTCCTTGGTTTGTGAAGAGAACTTGGGATCTGGCACTTTTACGGAAAGTACCGCCGTCAATCCTTCGCGGGCATCGTCACCAGTGACGGAAACCTTGGCTTTGGCCAGGGTTCCTTCTCTTTCCATATACTGATTGAGGGTACGGGTCAGGGCGGCACGAAATCCAGCCAGATGGGTTCCGCCGTCGTTCTGGGGAATGTTGTTGGTGTAGCACAGCACCGTTTCGTTGTAGCCCTCATTCCACTGTAGCGCTGCTTCTACAACAATCCCGTCGCGTTCGCCGGCAAGGCTGATTACATGCGGATGAATGGCGGTTTTACTGCGATTGAGATGTTCCACAAAGGCGCGAATGCCGCCGTGGTAATGGAAAATTTCTTCCCGGTTCACACGTTCATCCAGGAGCGTGATGTGTACTCCGGAATTCAGAAAAGCCAGTTCGCGCAGGCGCTTGGCGAGAATTTCAAAATGGAACTGGGTATCGGCAAAAACCTCCGGAGAAGGTTTGAAACGGATGATGGTACCATGCCGGGTGGATGCTTCGCCCCGGGCAATAGGCGCCAGAGGGGCGCCATCCGCATAGGACTGGGTCCAGACAAATCCATCCCGGTAAATGCGCAGTTGCAGGGAAATGGACAGGGCATTTACTACAGAAACGCCGACACCGTGCAATCCACCCGAGACTTTGTAGGAGTTATCGTCAAACTTGCCACCCGCATGCAGGATGGTCATGATGACTTCAGCGGCGGAACGACCTTCTTCGGCATGAACATCTACCGGAATACCCCGTCCGTTATCACTGACACTGACCGAATCATCGTCATGAATGGTGACCACAATAGTATCGCAATGCCCACCCAGCGCTTCATCAATGGCATTATCTACCACTTCAAAAACCATATGATGCAAGCCACTGCCATCATCGGTGTCGCCAATGTACATGCCCGGGCGTTTTCGTACCGCTTCCAGCCCTTTCAACACCTGGATACTGGAAGAATCGTACTTTTGCGTCATATTACTATTTCCTTTTCAAGCTGGCCCTGGGCCAGATAAAAATGACTGCCTTGAACACCTGCCGGTATTTGTCCGGCTGCAGTCACCGCAGCAAAAACCTGTACATTCAGTACATTCAGTTGTTCAACCCACCAGTTTCTGGCGGATTCATCCAGTTCGGCCGCAAAATCATCAATCAATAGGGTCGGCAAAGCAAAACCGGCTTCCCTGAGCAGGAGCAACTGCGCAATGCGATAGGCAAGACCCAATATGCGCAACTGCCCACGGGAAAGAATATCCAGGGCCATTTTCTGGCGAACCCGAAAAACCAGATTGGCCCGGTGTGGTCCACTATGGGTATATCCCATTTCCCGATCCTGTCCCAGATCGCGCTGCAAACTTTCCTGCAAGGCCAATCCTTCTTTCCAGCCGCTCTGCAGATGCAAACCCAATATCTCAGTAGCGCCGGACCAACTGGTCCAAAGTTTCTGCAGATAAGGTTCTATGCGTGTCAGATAATCCTGACGGCGTTGCTGAATACCTTCTCCGGCCATAGCCAATGCCGAATCCCAGGGACTTTTGCCTTGGGGTTTTTTCAGCCAGGCATTACGCTGTGCCAGGGCTCGACGATACTCCCGAAAAACCGTGCCGTAGTATGGATCCACATAATAAATTCCCCAATCCATGATCCGTCTCCGATCATCCGCCGTGCCGGCAACAAAATGACTGTTATCATCATGTAGACTTTGCAAGGGCAGGATATCCAGCAATTCCCAGGCTGAATGGACAGACTCCCCATCATAACGTATTTCCCGCACTTCGCCACGTCTGCGCAAAGCCAGGAAATGATCAGACATCCGCGCAGTGAGCAGGTATTCCGCATCACCTTCGCGCAGAACGTGGCGTGGTCCATGCCGCCAGGTTTGTCCGGTACCCAGAATGTGGAGGGCTTCAAGGACCGTACTTTTTCCTGCGCCGTTCGCACCAATCAACCAGTTCCACCGGGCATGGGTAGAAAGTTGTAAATTCTGAATACAACGCAACGACTGAATTTGCAGAGTCTCCAGGGTCATCAGGCAGGGTTTTTCAGGACTGGATCAGAGCCGCACCGGCATCAAAATGTAAACCGGATTATCTGAGTCCGGCGGTGTGAAAACGGCTGCACTGTTGCCGTCCTTGATGCGCATGCGAATATTTTCCTGAGAAAAAATCTGGATGCTATCGGTGAGATAGCGACTGTTGAAGGCAATGTTCATTTCATCATTTTGATATTCTATAGAAAGTTCGATTTCTCCTTCTTCCTGTTCTTCGTTACGACTGCTCAAGGTCATCAGATTTTTGCCCAGATGGACCTGGGTGGTGGGATTACGATCACTGACCAGTACTTCACTTTGTTGCAGGGCGCTTTTGAAGTTTTGGCGATCAAGCATTGCGGAAAAAGGATGTCCCTGAGGAATAACCCGCCGATAATCAGGATACTTGGCATCAATCAGTTTACAGGCAAATTGTTGATCACCATCATCCAGTACAAAACTGGTATCAGAAAGCGAGAGATGAATATTTCCACCGTTGACAATGCGCAGTAATTCCATGACGGCCTTGCGGGGAAGAATGCACTGGAAACTTTCTTCTTCCAGACTATTGGCAAATGGCAAAGTCATCATGGAAAGGCGATGACCATCCGTGGCTACCAGGCGCATTTCCTGACCTTGTACTTCGAGAAGCACCCCATTCAGAAAGATGCGGGCGTCATTTTGCGCCATGGTGTTGGCGGTTACGGCCAGTGCTTCCCGAAATAAAGTGGCTTCGCAATCACCCTGGCAGCGACTGCTGTGAATATTGAGATAAGGAAATTGTTCAGCGGGGAGTACATGCAGGGTAAAGCGGCTTTTAACTGCTTTCAGTAACAGTTTTTCGCCATCCTTGTGAAACTCCAGAGGGGTGTGTTCGGGTAAGGCCCGGCAAATATCATAAAGTTTACGGGCAGGAACCGCGCAGCTTCCGGGAGTATCTACCGGATGATCCTTGTCCACACTGAGCTGTACTTCCTGATCTGTGGCGATGAAACGGCAATGTTGTCCGGCAGCTTCGATCAGTACATGGGCAAGAATGGGTTGGATGGGTCTGCGATCGGCAATATTCGCCATATTCGCCAAAATGGGCAGTATGTCTTCACGATCCATGGTGAGTTTCATCAGGAAATGCTCCTTATGGTGTTAACTAAATAAATTATATTCTTCTTTTTAACTACTATTATTATTAAGGGCCTGAAGGCCTGTGGGAAACCGATATAAGCCCTTGTTAGGCATATTTTTATTGCATTAGACAAAGCGCCGGCAAGCTGTGGATAAGCAGGTATGATCGGGGATAAAAATGAGCGGTAGTTTTCATACATGCTCAGCACCGTACTTTTCCATGGGCTTTTCCACAGCTTGTTCCCTAATCCGGTCATGCGCCCAGTATCCGCAGCAAATTGTTATAATCTTCATTGAGTTGAGAGTCTTCCTGACGAAGTTTTTCAATTTGTCGGCAGGCATGCAGTACGGTGGTGTGATCGCGACCACCAAAGGCCTCACCGATTTCCGGCAGGCTGTGATTGGTGAGTTCCTTGGTGAGCGACATGGCGACTTGGCGGGGGCGGGCAATATTACGACTCCGCCGCTTGGACTGCATGTCAGAGCCACGTATATGAAAATATTCGGCAACTACTTTCTGGATATTTTCCAGGCTGACCATGCGTTTCTGGACGTCAATGAGATCCCGCAGGGCTTCCCGGGCAGTATCCAGATTGTACGGCTTATGGGTAAAGTTAACGTGGGCGACGACCCGCCTTAACGCCCCTTCCAGTTCACGAACATGGGAGCGGATTTTTTCGGCAATGAAAAAAGCTACTTCTTCGGGCAGTTCTATGCCAATTTCTTCAGCCTTGCATAGAACAATCGCCATACGGGTTTCCAGATCATGAGGCTGAATGGCGACGGTGAGACCCCAACCGAAACGCGACTGGAGTCTTTCTTCGAGATGTTCGACTTCCTTGGGGTAGCGATCACAGGTAATGATGATTTGTCGGCCACCATCAAACAGGGCGTTGAAGGTATGAAAAAATTCTTCCTGGGTGCGATCCTTGCCAGCAAAAAACTGAATATCATCAATAAGTAGGGCATCGAGTTTGCGATAACGCTGCTTGAAATCGTTGATGGTGTTATGTTGCAGAGAACGCACCATGTCCATGATGAAACCTTCGGCGCTGACATAAAGCACCTTGGCGTCTGCGTTGCGCTGGAGGATGGCATTGCCAACGGCTTGCATGAGATGGGTTTTACCCAGACCGACTCCCCCATATATGTACAGGGGATTGTAGGATTTACCCGGATGCTCGGAAACTTGTCGCGCTGCTGCTACGGCGAGCTGGTTGGACTTGCCCTCAACGTAGGATTGAAAGGAAAAGCCGGGATTGAGGCGATTGCCGTTACGCGGATCTGTACTGACCGGGCTGGGCGCAGCGCTGCTTTGGGGCTCCGGTGCAGGAGCCGCCGCTGTCGTATCCAGATTGAAGCGGAGCAGCATTCCTGGAGCCAGCTCGGCGAGAACCGCTTCCAGCAAATCCATCAGCCGTTCCCTGACCCACTGCATGACAAAAGGGTTGGGGGCAAACAGATGAAATTCGTTACCATGCAGCTCGCCACGCAAAGGGCGAAGCCAGGTATTGAACTGCTGAGGTGTTGTCTGTTCCTGCAGCTGTATGCAGAGCGCTTCCCAAAGGGCATCTCCGTTGTGCAGCGCGGATAAGTTTGAATCACGGCTCATACGTAACCTGGTCGAGTGCTGGGCGGTAAAATCGTGATGTTTGGACACGACAATCAGTCGCTGCAGTATAGCCAAGTGACACGATCTGCGCCAGTATATAATCTGGCCAGCCGGGATTTGTTAACTGAACATTGCTAAATTTTTTTATCTATCCCTGTAAAGCTCAATATTAATAGTTTATCATCATGTTTTTTAAATGATTTATTTGTTTATTCTGTTTTATATGATTTATAAAGATATAATTAATTAACAGCGATAAAAATAATTTTTTATGATATTTTTAATAATAATTCATGATCCGATTTACATATGAAACAGGATAAGTCATTAACTGTGGTATCTCGCTGATCTTACAAAGGAAGAATTTTTATGGCGAAGGGATCTGTCGTAATTACCGGAGCGGGCAGTGGGATCGGACAGGCCTTGGCACTGGCTTATGCGGAACCGGACCGGCCGCTGTTACTCCTGGGGCGCAGTCTGCAGAACCTCGAAGCTACGGCGACTCTGGCGCGGTCCCGAGGGGCTATTGTGCGGGTGCTGAAAGTTGATGTGGGTGATGTGACAAGTCTGGATCTGGCCGCGTTAAATTTTTCGGATGAATTTGGTGAAATCAAGGTGTTGATTGCCAATGCAGGAATCAGTCATGGGACTCTGGCCAGAGAGCTGAATGATCGTCCGGTTTTTGCCGAAATCATCACCACCAATTTGCTCGGGATGGATAACACCTGTACGGCCTTTCTGCCTTATATGGCGCAGGGTGGGCGCATTGCCGGAATTGCCAGTGTCGCCGGGTTTCGCGGCCTGCCTGGAGCAGCTGCCTATTGTGCCTCCAAGGCGGGGGTGATTGCCTATCTGGAAAGTCTGCGACTGGAATTGAGGATTCAGGGTATCCGCGTCTGTTGTATCGCTCCAGGTTATATTGCCACCCCGATGACGGCAGCCAATCACTATCCCATGCCCTGGCTGATGGCTCCGGAGAAGGCGGCGCAGAGAATGCGCAGGGCCATCGACCGTGGTCAGGCCTGGCTGGTTGTGCCCTGGCAGATGGGGATAGTGGGAATGATTTTGCGGCACTTACCCATTGCTTTTTATGACCGCCTGTTTGCCCGGGTTGCAGGGAAGGCTCGGAAAAGCGGCTCTCCGAAAGGCGTTTGAGTTCTGTGCGGGCACTCTGAAACCGCAGCGGGATGAATAAGTTTTCCACAAAGTGTTTATAAGGAGCTTATGGCGCTTTGTTCTTAATATGCTTTCGGTATGTTTTTTAATATATTGTTTTTAATGTAAAAATAAATTTAAAAAGGGAGAAAAACCGTTTCAAAAATGTAACAGGCCTGAAAATTCGGGACTCTATGTTTTATATCCACAAAGTTATCCACAGAAAATACAGCACAATCTGACGAAAAAGCCCCCATGCGGGGGCTGACCTTTCTGGGGGATACAATTTGATCAGGCAGCTTGAAGTCGCGGCTTCACAAACCACATCTGGATCAGGCTCAGGAGCATTTCCAGCAAGGCAATTGGACAGGACAGTGCTCCACCAATCAGTACCAGCCAGACGAAAGCCGGATTCTGATGGGTCAGGAACCAGCCACTGAAATCCACGAGCATGGCAATAAAAGGAATTACAATTAATGGATATTTGATGCTGTTGGGGAAGCGCGATTTGCTGAATATCCAGCCAGCCACCCAAAAAATTACGCCGAGCATGGTCAGGTGAATCATACCGTTCAGCAGCATGGTACTGAGGCTCATGCCCGTATCGACCTTGGCCACGGTTTTGACGTCACCGTAAGTAACCAAAGGCGGGTTATGGAGGACCTTGGTCATGGCAACACTGTGACACTTCAAACAGTTTCCGGCGATCAAGGGTTTGATGGCCTGATTGTAATCCGCCTCGGTTTCGCCCGAAGCAATCCAGTGATTGACGGCGGCAACCATTTTCGGTTTATCAGCTGCTGACATCCCTGCGTAACCCATCATGCGCGGCAGGACGGTTTGCAGCGTGCTGGAACTGCGATTGCCATAATAATGTTCGGCAACAGCATGTACTGTAAGGCCATTATTACCACCTACTGTAACGTATACATAGGCTTCTGCGACCAAAAGGCCCAACCCCACCAGGAAAATAAATCCCGTATGGACCAGTTTTTCTGCTAGACTCAACTCCGGCAATTGCCGCATGTGGTTTTCCTCCATGAATGATGTCGTTAGGATAGGATTTGCGTGGCAAGTGAAAGCAATTTTCCTGCCGGATTTGAGGTTTGTCCATGCACAATATATTAATGCCCGAACGCGCTGAAATACCTCCCGTTGTGCTCAGTATTGCCGGTTCCGACCCCAGTGCTGGCGCAGGCATACAGGCTGATCTGTTAACTTGTGCCCGTCTTGGTGTCCACGCCTGCACTGCCATTACTGCGCTGACCATTCAGGACTCAGTCAATGTTCGGCGTTTTAGTCTGGTGAACCCGGCGGAATGCCTGCAGCAGGCCCGGGTCATTCTGGATGATATTCCTGTACGGGTGATCAAGATCGGGATGTTGGGCTCCGCTGAGATGGTCAGAGCCTTGGCCGGACTCCTGGATGCTTACCCGCAGATTCCTGTGGTGCTGGACCCGATTCTGGCCGCTGGTGGAGGGACTTCCCTGGCGGGATCAGGATTGCTGGAGGCGATGCGCAGCGAACTTTTGCCAAAGGTCAGCATTATCACGCCCAACGGTCCTGAGGCGCTGGCTTTGACGGGTGCAGCAGACGTGCGGGCTGCCGCCGTCCTGCTCAATGCGCAGGGTGCCCAATGGGTTTTATTGTCCGGGGGGCATGGCGAAGGTCCGAAGCTGGAAAACCTGGTTTTTCAGGGGGGCATTTTGCGGCAGACTGTTATTCAGGAACGCCTCCCGCATCAATATCATGGTTCAGGCTGTACCCTGGCTTCAGCGGTTGCTGCGGGTCTGGCCAAGGGCCAGGAGATGATGCAGGCCATAGAAGCGGCGCTTGCTTTCACCCATGACGCGCTGCTGCATGCCTATCCTCTGGGGAGTGGCCAGTTTTTCCCCAACCGTTTTTATCATCCTGAAAGCAGTTCATGAAATGCCTGTAAAAACACGCAAAGCCATTGCCGGTTTATATGCTATTACCGATCCGCACTGGATGCCGGAAGCGGTTTTCCTGGACAAAGCCGAAGCCGCTTTACGGGGTGGGGCAAGGATCCTGCAGTATCGGGATAAGGGCGACCCTTGGCAGGAACATGCGCGGCGACGACGGCAGGCGGGTGCCTTGCGTGAACTTTGCACCCAGTATGGTGCGCTGTTTGTGGTGAATGATGACCCCGATCTGGTGAGAGCGGTTCAGGCTCCGGCTCTGCATGTCGGCGCGGAAGATGCGCCTTTGGCCGAGTTACGCCAGGCCTTTGGTCGTGATCTGTGCATTGGCGTATCCTGCTATGCTTCGCTGGATAAAGCCCGGGAAGCTGTGAAGGCAGGGGCGGATTATGTGGCTTTTGGTGCTTTTTTTGCCTCGCCGAGCAAGCCGCAGGCCCCTCGCGTAGATCTGCAGGTTTTGCGAAAGGCCCGAGCGGAACTGAATATTCCACTGGTCGCCATTGGCGGCATTACCGAGGATAATGGCGGAGCGCTGATTGCTGCAGGTGCGGATGCCCTGGCAGTGATTTCCGGGGTGTTTGCCTCGGAACAGATAGAAGCGGCCGCCCGGCGCTTTGCGGTATTATTTGATCATCCCAGGAATATTCCCAAGGAGTAATGATGACCCAGACTTCTCACGATTTATTCAAGGCAGCCCGGCAGTGTATTCCCGGCGGTGTGAATTCTCCGGTACGGGCTTTTCGTGGTGTGGGCGGAGATCCCATCTTTATGGACCATTCCGAAGGCGCGTATTTTTGGGATGTGGAAGGCAAACGCTATATAGATTACGTAGGTTCGTGGGGGCCGATGATTCTCGGTCATAATCATCCTGAGGTCCGGGCCGCCGTTCATGCCCAGGTGGACAAGGGTTTGGGTTTTGGTGCCCCCACCGCTATTGAAGTGGACATGGCCGAAATGGTTTGCCGTCTGGTTCCGGGTATTGAGTTGCTGCGCATGACCTCCAGTGGCACCGAAGCTGTGATGTCGGCTATTCGCCTCGCCCGGGGTTATACCGGCCGGGATAAAATCATCAAGTTTGAGGGGAATTACCACGGCCATAGTGACAGTTTGTTGGTCAAGGCCGGTTCCGGCGCCCTGACCTTGGGGCAGCCCTCTAGTGCCGGGATCCCCCGGGAAGTCAGTCAGGATACCCTGGTCCTGCCTTACAACGATTTGTCTGCTGTAGAGCAAATGATGCAGCAATATGGTTTTGATGTGGCCACCATCATTGTCGAGCCGGTAGCGGGCAACATGGGTTGTGTGCCTCCCGAACCGGGTTTTCTGGAAGGCTTACGAGCGCTTTGTGACCAGTATGAAACGATCCTGATATTTGATGAAGTCATGACCGGTTTCCGGGTGGCGTTGGGAGGTGCCCAGAGCCTTTATGGGGTGCGCCCGGATTTGACGACTTTCGGGAAAATCATCGGCGGCGGATTGCCGGTGGGGGCACTGGGCGGTTCCAGGGAAATCATGGAATATCTGGCCCCTAACGGCCCTGTTTATCAGGCGGGGACCCTGTCGGGGAATCCGGTGGCGATGGCGGCGGGCCTAAAGACTTTGCAGTTGCTGAGCGAGCCGGGATTTCATGACAAACTGGCCGTGCAAACCCGAAAATTATGTGACGGACTGGCGGAGCGCGCCAAGGCTGCCTCTGTTCCGTTACAGATTAATCAGGTTCCGGCCATGTTTGGCTGGTTTTTCAGCGACGAACCTGTACGCGGGTTTGATGCGGTCATGCGTGCCGACAGCCAGCGCTATGCGCGTTTTTTTCATGGGCTTTTGGCGCAAGGCGTCTATCTGGCACCCAGTGCCTACGAAGCCGGGTTTGTTTCTGCGGCGCATGGTGATGCTGAAATCAAGGCCACCCTGGATGCTGCAGAATTGGTTTTGGCACAATTGAAGGAGGAAGCATGACCACTTTATTTACCCGTATTATCGCCGGCGAGATCCCTGCCCAGAAGCTGCTGGAAGACGAACATTATCTGGCTTTTCTGGATATCCGCCCAGTCCGTCTCGGACATACCCTGGTTATTCCCAAAAAGGAGCATGATTATATTTTCACCCTGGATGATCAGACCCTCGCCGGACTATTACCGTTTGCCAAACGCGTGGTTCCGGCGCTGGAAAAAGTCACCGGATGCAAACGGGTCGGGATTATGGTTGCCGGACTGGAAGTTCCCCATACCCATGTCCATTTGATTCCCATGAACGCTATTCCGGACCTGAATTTTGCCCATGCTACGGATACGCCGGCAGCGGAGCTGGCTGCCATGGGAGATCAGATTCGGGCGGCCTTACAGGGCTGAGGCTAGCATGCCGTCGTTGTGGCGCTATGTTTTGGTGCTGTTTCTGACAACTTTGCTGGGCGTCAACATGGCCTGGGGTAAAGGTAAAAACTGTCCACCCCAAGTGAATATCAATCAGGCCGGTATTGAACAGTTGCGTTGTTTGAAAGGTGTGGGAGAAAAGCGTGCTGCGGCCATTGTCGCTTTTCGCGAAGCACATGGTCCCTTTCCGGGACCGGCCGCCCTGGGTGCCGTATTAAGCCCGAAAATTATTGCCCGCCTGCGGCCACAGATTATCACGCAAGGTCCAGATTGAGGGGGTAGGATTAGTATTCACATCAAAATGATGTCGTACTGCTCCTGGGTATAGGTGGCTTCTGCCTGTACCTTGATGGGGCGGCCGATGAATTCCTCAAGCGCCGCAAGGCTGGTGCTTTCTTCGTCGAGCAGTTTTTCCATAACCATGGGTGAAGCCAATACGACAAAGCGCTCGGCAGGATAAGCCCGGCTTTCCCGGACAATTTCCCGCAGGATTTCGTAGCAGATGGTTTCTGCCGTTTTCAGAAAACCACGACCATGACAATAAGAGCAGGGTTCGCACAGGGTCTGGCGGAGGCTTTCGCGGGTGCGCTTGCGGGTCATTTCCACCAGGCCCAAGGCTGAAATCTGGGTAATATTGCAGCGGGTGCGGTCATTCTGAATGGCTTTTTCCAGGGCGCGCTGCACCCGTCTTTTGTGTTCTTCATCATCCATGTCGATGAAATCAATGATGATCATGCCGCCAATATTGCGCAGACGCATTTGTCGGGCAATGGCAGCGGCAGCTTCCAGATTGGTTTTGAAAATGGTGTCTTCCTGATTGCGGCGCCCGACAAATCCCCCGGTATTTACATCCACCGTTGTGAGGGCCTCGGTCTGGTCAATGATCAGGTAAGCGCCGGATTTGAGGGTGACCCGGCTTTGCAAGGCCCTTTCAATTTCATCTTCCACATTATAGAGATCAAAGAGGGGGCGCTCGCCGCTATAGTGCTCCATGCGGTCGGCGACTTCCGGAATGACGCGCTGGCAAAAACTCGCTGCCGCCTCATAAGTCTCGCGGGAATCAATGCGCACCCGTTCGATGTTGTCCGACATGACATCGCGCATCATGCGCATGGCGAGATTCAAATCACTGTGAATCTGGCAGGGGGCACTGCTGTTTTCCAATTGGCGGCGGATCGAACTCCACAGGCGGCGCAGAAAATCAATGTCTCCGACAAAGTCCTGATGTTCAACTCCTTCTGCCAGGGTACGGATGATGTAGCCACCGGCTTCATCAGCAGGAATGGCGGCTTTGAGTTCGTCCTTGAGCCGGGATCGTTCTTCCGGCGACTCAATGCGGGTGGAAACCCCGATACGGGGCACAAAGGGCATGTAAACAAGGTATCTTCCCGGCAAGGTAATCCGCGTTGTCAGCCGCGCGCCCTTACTGCCGACCGGATCCTTGATGACTTGGACCAGAACTTCCTGACCTTCGTGCAACAGGGTACAGACATTGCGGACTTCATGATGACCGGGGCGTGTTTCAATGTCGGTTTCGCCATTCAGTTCCTCGCTGTCATCCTGAATGTCGGCAGCATGCAAAAAGGCGGTGCGATCCAGTCCGACATCGACGAAGGCGGCCTGCATGCCGGGTAATACCCGGCGCACGACGCCTTTGTATATATTCCCGACCAGTCCGCGATGGCCGCTGCGTTCTACCTGCAGTTCCTGGAGTACGCCGTTATCTACCAGGGCGACGCGGATTTCCTGGGGAGTGACATTGATGAGAAGTTCTTCGCTCATGTGGATCCTGAAAATGCGGGTGGCGGAAAGCCGCACTGCGTTAAAAGCCGGGCCGTTTCAAAAAGGGGCAAGCCCATGACGCCACTGAACGAGCCCTGAAGATGTTCGACAAAAACCGCACCCAGGCCCTGTATGGCATAGGCCCCCGCCTTGTCTGCAGGTTCCCCGCTGGCCCAGTAATCCGCCATTTCCTGGGGGCTCATGTTGCGCAGGCGCACGGTGCTGCTGTGCAGGATTGCATCGACCTGTCCATCATGCAGCAGGGCAACTGCCGTATGTACCTGATGGTCTTTCCCGCCGAGTTTCGCGTACATGGCATAGGCGTCGGCAGCGTCGCGGGCCTTGCCAAATGCTTGTCCGGCCAGGGCAACCACCGTATCGGCGGCAAGGATCAGATTTTCTGGATGACTTCCGGCCAGTGCCGTGGCTTTGCTGCGCGCCAGACGCTGCGCCAGATTTTCCGGGCGTTCACCGGCCTGTGCGGTTTCATCGACATCCGCAACCTGCACCTGCGGGTCATAGCCCAGTTGCCGGAGCAGGGCCAGTCGCCGGGGAGAAGCCGATGCCAGAATCAGCTTGCTCACGAAGTGGGGCTGGCATTCACCAGAAGCAGCTCGGCGGTTCCCGCTGCCAGGCCGGAACCCGTCGCCAGGGCCAGAGACTGGTCGGGGACGCCATTACGCCGCAGATTGCGCAAAATGGCTTCGGCGCGCTGGGTGGCCGCATTGGCTCCCAGCGGCTGGGGCGCTACCCGCACCAGAATTTCATGGGCATTACTTTGTTTGAGAATGCGGGAAATAGCCTGCAAACGTTGTTCACCATCACTACTGAGGCGGTTATCGCTGCCAAAAAGACTATCGGCAGGCATGGAGACATGCACCCCATCGCTGGTGGCCTGTACCCGGGCATATACGGTCAAAGCCTTGCCATAAGCAGGCAGGCTCGTGGTGCTGGTAATGGCGGTACTGCTAGATAAGCCGTTTAGCGAATTTGGCGCTTGTTTTGCAAGGCTGGCGAGATGCTTTTCTTCAGCCTGTAGCATCTGTTTTTGTTGTTGAATTTCTGCCTGCAAATGTTGGGTTTGCGCGCCGGTCATGGTTTTGCTGGCCAATTGCTGGCGCAATTGCGCATATTCATTTTGCAGGGCCTGATGCTGCCTGGTCAGGGACTGCACCTGCTGTTGTAGCTTATTCAGGCTGGTCTGTTGGTGAATAGATTGGCGCTGTTCCTGCAGGCCCGCCATCCGGGCGTCAAAAATGGCTTTGTCGACCTGAAATATTGCCGGATTGACCTGATCACGGGTCATCATTTGCAGGGATTCCTGCAAGGCCGATAAAGTAGCTGGCGGAATGGCCGGGCCGCTGCGCTGGGCATTGTGCAGGCGTTGCAGGGATTGTTGTAATACCCGGGTGGTTGCGACATCAGCACTGGCCAGCGCGGGAAATGACAACAACAGGGCGGCAGCAATCAGAGCGTGGGCGCGCATTATTGAGACTCCTTGGCGATTTGTGCCTTGGTGGCATCTATTTGCTGGTGGGTTGCGGCGATCTGGCTTTGCAGATTGGCGATCTGGCTCTGCAGGGCCTGACGCTGGCTGCTGCCGGGAGAGCTCTTGAGACGAACCTGAATATTATCCAGCAATACTTTCGCCAGCAGGGTTTCGCGCTCTGCCAGGAGATAATCGCCCCGGGACTGCGCGGATTGAGCCGCTGTCAATGCGCTTTTAACCGGTGCCAGCTGGGCATCATTGACGGCGGGTGAAAGGGCCAGAATGTGCTCCCGCCCTGCCTGCACGGCAATGGCATCCGAACTGCTCTGCTGGGGGCTGACTTCCACCATTTGCGCACAGGCGCTCAGTCCGAGACTCAGGGTCAGGGCAATACTTATCCGGATGACTCCCGGTTTTATCCACATTTGCTTCACGTCAGCGTCACTCCTCTGCGCCACGATGATAAGGTAATCCGGCCTGAATGCTCCAGGCCCGATATAATTGTTCCGCTAAAACTACCCGCACAACAGGATGTGCCATGGTTAATGCCGACAGTGACCATTGCCAGTCAGCCTGTAGTTCGGGGTCCAGTCCATCCGGCCCGCCGATCCAGAAGGTGACGTCGCGGCCACCCAGAAACCAGGCATCCATCCGCTGCGCCAAGGCTTCACTGCTCAGAACTTTGCCACCCACTTCCAGAGCGACTTTCTCGGACCCTGCAGGCGTGGCACTCCGTATTCGCTCGCCTTCTTCACGCCGCCACCGGATCGGGTCGCCACTGCGCCCCCTTTTGGCCATTGGCAGGGCGCGCCATTCTACCCGACACTGCGGCGGCATTCTGGCTGCATATTCAGCGACACCGCTTTCCACCCAGGCCGGCATTTTGTTGCCGATGGCAAGAATCCGGAGCCGCATCAATAATCAGCGGCGTTCGTTTTGCCCACGCATCTGGGGAAGTTCTCCCCAGAGCCGTTCGAGCTGATAAAAATCGCGCACCTCAGGGCGCATGACGTGAACTACCACATCGCCGAGATCCACCAGTGCCCAATCACCCACGCTGAGCCCTTCTTTTCCTAGTGGCCGGACTCCCTCTTCGCGCATGCGGGCCATGACATGATCAGCCAGGGCCTTGAGATGACGGTCGGAGGTGCCGGAGGCAATAATCAGATAATCCGTAATGTCGGTCTGTTTACGGACGTCGATGGCTTTGATATCGAGGGCTTTGTGTTCATCAAGAACAGTCACAATAATGTCGCGGAGATTTTCTGCTGTCGCCAAGTGCAATAATCCTTTGTGTCGAATTACGGGCTTTGGTAGAGCCCCTTGCTCTCAATATAATCCAATACTTCGTCGGGTAACAGGAAGCGCGGACTTTGGCCGTTGGCCAACAGGCTGCGAATACTGGTCGCGGAGATTTCCAGTGCGGTGATGGTCTGAAAAAAAATGAAGCCGGCGGGTTGTTGGTGGAGCTGGTGGATATCGTCGCAACGCCGTTGATAGAGGGTTTGCCGCAAGGCTTCGGGGAGCTCGGCAGCTGGCCAGCCCGGTCGTCCGGTGACGATAAGATGGGTTAATTCCAGAATCTGTTGCCAGTCGCGCCAGGTATCAAAACGCAAAAAGGCATCCATGCCAATGACCATGGCCAGCAAGGCATCCGGGCGTTCCAGACGCAGAGTGCGGAGGGTGTCCACAGTATAAGACGGCCCCTCGCGTCCCACCTCCCGATCACTGACGGCAAAACGGGGGTGGTGGGCGACGGCAATGCGGGCCATGGCCAGACGATGTTGGGCGGCAGCCCAGGGACTTTTGCGGTGGGGCGGATGACCTGCAGGAATCAGCATCACCTCGGCAGTCTTGAGGGCCTGACGGACTTCCTCTACGGCGCGCAGATGCCCGTAGTGGATGGGATCGAAAGTCCCCCCCAGAATAACCAGATCATTGTTGGTGGAAATCTTCATACCCCGAATATAACGAAGGGTGGAGGTGGGGGGAAGACAGCGACAAAAGACCGGTCCCGCGTTTATGATGTGCGCTTTGCGGAACAGATCAGGAATCAGGTGACTAAATCATCGACGGGATCTTCCAAAGGAAGCTTCGGGCAGCAGTCGCAGGTGTGGATTATTGTCGCATTACTGCGTGGAGCGGCAATCCTGCCGGGTTCATGGCGGGCGGTGCTGGGTTCTGCGCTCGGCGATGTCGCCCGGCGGATTATGCGGCGACCCCGCCAGGTGGTTGACGCAAATCTGGCCATTGCTTTTCCCGATCTTTCTTTGGTGCAGCGCCACGATTTGCAACGCCAGCATTTTCGCACATTGGGCCAGGCGGCTTTGGAATTGGGACCCCTGTGGTTCTGGCCCCTGCCCCGGGCTTTGCGGCTGATTCGTGAGGTGCGCGGTGTGGAACAGGTGGATGCTGCGCTGGCAGAAGGACGCGGTGTCATTTTGTTTACCGCCCACCTGGGGGCCTGGGAAGCGGCCGTACAATATATTGGTCATCGCTGGCCGGTGACGGTGCTGTATATGGACACCCGCAACCCGGCGTTAAATGCATTGATGGCTGCAGGTCGGGGACGCAGTGGCGCACGGTTGACGTCCAAGGAAGAGGGCATTCGTCCTCTTTTGCATACTTTGCAGCAGCATCAGGTGGTGGGTATTTTGCCGGACCAGAATGTGGATCCCCGGGAAGGAGACTATGCCCCTTTTTTTGGGCGACCCGCCTGTACCACTCCTTTGCTGGGGCGGCTGGCCCTGCGCCGGCAGAGCCCGGTATTCGGTCTGTTTGCCTACCGTCTGCCCCGTGGTCAGGGATTTCGACTGGAGTTTGTGCCCATGCCCGAAAATTTTCCTGCGGGTGCAGCGGTGGCAGACGCCACGGCCATGAATACCGTGCTGGAAACTGCCATTCGCAAGGCCCCGGAACAATACTGGTGGGTGCATCGTCGTTTCAAGGATCAGCCGGAGGGCTGGGATTATCCATACTGAATTATTTCTTCAACAATATTTCTCTCAGGGCTTGAAAATGGTTTTTCTCAGCCCCATTAACTGGATCATGGTGATTAGGTCACCGGGATGAATTAAGGAGATTATTCCATGGTTGATGAAAAGAATTCTTCAGTACAGTCGGTGCGTTCGGTGGATCCGGTAGAGCAGTTTTTTGATTCCCTTTTGCCCGGCGTTTTTCGTCCGGTAAATAACGGTAATCAGAATGGTTCAGTGCGCGCACATATTGCTCATATTGATGTCCTGGACCGGGATAACGAAATAGTCATTCGCGCCGAAGTACCCGGTATGGATAAGGAAAAGCTGGATGTCCAGGTTCATGGTAACCAGGTATATATCAGCGGCAGCAAGGAAGAAAACAATACGGAAGAAGAAGGTAAGTACATTTATCGTGAACGCCGTTATGGTGATTTTTCACGGACGGTACAGTTGCCTGTTGATGTAGATGCCAGCCAGAGTAAGGCAGCCTATAAAGATGGCGTTCTGGAGCTGGTCTTACCCAAGGCGGAATCTGCCAAAAGGCGGAAAATCAGCGTCGAATGAGGTTTAGCAATAGTTGAAAAAATAAAAGGGCTGGAGGGTTATCCAGCCCTTTTTATATTATGAAGATCTGCATTTATTTACCGATACAGAAGCGCGAAAAAATCTCTCCGAGAATATCTTCCACATCAATTTTTCCGGTAATTTGCGCCAGGGCATTGGCCGCTTCCCGCAGCGCCTGAGCCAGCAGTTCCGGGGAGGCTGCGCTATGGTGCATGTGCACGGCCTCTGCCACTTTTTCGGTCGTGTCGGCCAGTGCCTCCACGTGGCGTTGCCGGGCACTGAACACACAGGCGCTGTTTTCCATACCCATCTGCAGCATGATTTCTGCTTTCAGGGCATCCAAACCATTTCCGACCAGCGCAGAAATGGCCAGGCAGGCTTCGTGGGCCGGTGCTTTGGGGAGGCGGGTTACCAGATCCTGCTTGTTCCAGATAATTAATCTGGGTATGGATGGCAGGGCATCGAGAATGGCCTGGTCTTCTGCTTGCCAGCCAGCGTGGGCGTCCGCAACCAGCAATATCAGCTGGGCACTCTGCAAAATCTGCCGCGCCCGGGAAATACCTTCTGCCTCAACCAGATCCTGAGATTCCCTGAGACCTGCCGTATCAATGAGTTCTAGGGGCAGGCCGTCGAGCAGGATTTCCTCGCGCAGCAGGTCACGGGTAGTTCCGGGAACCGGGGTAACAATGGCCGCATCCCGTTGGGCCAGCGCATTCATCAGGCTGGATTTGCCAACATTGGGGCGACCGGCAAGAATGACGCGACCACCCCGGGCGAGACGGGCACCTTGCCGGGCTTGCTGTTGCAAGTGAAGCAGCTGCTTCTGCAAGGTTTCGAGACCATGATGAACAGCGCTGTCGTGCGCAGTGCCGAGGTCTTCCTCGCTGAAATCCAGCCCGGCCTCCACCAGGGCAAGAAGTTGTAATAATTGCCCATAGATGGCGTCGACAGCCTTGGAAAAAGCGCCTTCGAGACTTGCCGAAGCGGCACGTACCTGCGCTTCGCTGCGCGCATGAATGAGGTCTGCCACGGCTTCCGCCTGGGCCAGATCCAGACGGCCATGGAGAAAAGCGCGTTCGGTAAACTCACCTGCCCGCGCTGCACGGGCGCCATGAGCGACCGATTCCTGCATTAAGGCGGCCAGTGCCAGAGGACTCCCATGTCCCTGTAATTCGACCACGTCTTCACCGGTATAGCTATGCGGTGCCGGGAAATAGAGGGTAATACCGTGATCTATGCCCTGGCCATCGCGGCCGTAAAAACGCCGGAAATGCGCGTGTCGTGCTGACCAATGAGGGCTTTCCGGAGCCAGTCCGCAGAGGGCCTTGGCAATGCGTAGGGCGGCTGGACCAGAGAGGCGCAAAATGCCGACGCCCCCCTCTCCGGGCGGCGTCGCAATGGCGACGATGGTATCTCCCTGCTGATAGCGCATCTATAAGAACCTCGCCACGATTCAGGAACCGATGAGACAACCCGGCTGCGAAAAGCCGTGCCGCCCTAGTCTTTGGCGGCCATGATGTGTCGGGTGATCAGATATTGCTGACCAATGGAAACGACGTTGTTGGTCAACCAGTAGAGTACCAGACCTGCCGGGAAAAAAGAGAAAAACACCGCAAAAATGACCGGCAGAGCCGACATGATTTTTTTCTGCATCGGATCGACGGGCGCAGGGTTGAGACGCTGCTGAAAAAACATGGAAATGCCCATGAGCAGCGGCAGGATGTAATAAGGATCGGGCACCGCCAGATCATGAATCCAGAGGATGAAGGGTGCCTGGCGGAGTGATACGCTTTCTACCAGAACCCAGTAAAGGGCAATGAAAAAAGGCATTTGCAGAAGGATCGGCAAACAACCCGCCATCGGATTGACCTTTTCCGTACGGTAGAGCTCCATCATGGCCGCGCCCAGTTTCTGCTTATCATCACCACATTCTTTTTTCAGTTTTTCCAGTTTGGGCTGAAGCTTGCGCATATTGGCCATAGACCGGTAACTGATGGCCGAGGGATAGAAAAATATCGCCTTGATGACAATAACCAAAAGGATAATGGCCAGACCCCAGTTGCCAACCAGACCATGAAACCATTTGAGTACCAGATGCATGGGTTCGGCAATAATGGCAAACCAGCCATAATCCACCGTCTGCTCCAGACCCCGACCCAGTGCCGCCAGGCGACTTTGCTGTTTGGGACCCAGAAAAATCTGCTGAGTAATGGTGGTACTCTGCCCCGGAGCCAGGGTGGGTAGAGGCGTATTTACCCCCGCCACATAATTACTGCCGGAGGGTCGGGCATAAACCTGCACATGCTGCGCCTGTTCGGCGGGCAGAACGGCTGCCAGAAAATAATGGTCCATCATTCCGGCCCAGCCAGGCCCTGCTTCCGTGTGGGGGTGGTCACGCATGTCGCCAAAACTGACTTCACTGAAGTTTCCGCCATGCATCAGTACGGCGCCCGTAAAAATGGACATGAACATGTGACTTTCGGCGCGATCATTGCGCAGAATCTGATCAAAGTAGCTGCCGTTCCAGGGCTGGGTTCCGCTGTTGGTTACCTGGATGTGTTCTTCAGCAAGATAGCTATCGGGCTGGAAAACCCAGGTTTTGGTGATCGTCAAAGGTCCGGCCTTGCCCTTTAGTACGATCGGGCTGTCCGTATCCGAAGAGGGCTTCTCTTCTGCGAACTGGGGAATGAGTAATTGTCCGTCGCTTCCCAAAAACCCGCTTTGTTGGGTCGTCAGTTTGGCGGAGCTTGTGTCCAGAATAGGGTAAGGAGCAGGATTATCGGTGGCTACGGGGTAGGCAAGCAGGCCAAGATTCTGGATATCTCCACCATGCAGGCCGATATGACCGGTAAATACCTTGGTGCTGAAAGGCACGGAGGGACCGCGCGCCGGAGCCATGGCCTGACTGACGGCTGCAGGTATTGTCATGGTACTGGGTGAAACCGTCGGGGCGGTGACGGGAGCGGCCCTGGGAGTGACCGCTTTGCTGACGGTGCTGGTTGCGGGCGTCACGGGTTTCGGCGCATTTTGCGCCTGCCAGGCCTGAAACAACAGAAAAAAAACCACGGCAAGTGCAATGACAAGAAAAGTTTTCTGATTTTCCATGGAGCCCCAGAGTATTAAGGAACGGGATCAACACCGCCCGCGTGCCAGGGATGGCAGCGGCCGATGCGTTTGATACCCAGCCACGAACCCTTGGCGATGCCATAGCGTTCAATGGCCTGACAGGTATATTCGGAGCAGGTCGGATAAAAGCGGCAATGATGGCCCAGCAAGGGACTGATGGCATATTGATAGGTACGAACCGCCAGCACGGCTGCGCGGCGCGCGCTCATGCTTTCTCCAGCAGTTGCCGGAAATAACCACCCATAACGCGCATACTGAGTTGTCTGGCCCCATTCCGGGCAACCACCATGACATCCTGTCCTGCCGAGCGCGTTTGCTGCAGGCGAAAGGCCTCGCGCAGACGACGTTTGACCCGGTTACGAATGACGGCGTTACCTACCTTGCGGCTCACGGCCAAACCCAGCCGGGGATGAGAAACAGTATTGGGGAGGGTATACATGACCAACTCGGGAAAAACTTTTTTGCGCCCTTGTTTAATGGTGCGCTGAATCAACGCTTTCTGACGGAGGCGATCCTCGCGGGTAAAGCGATGAGGATGCGCCTGCGCCGGATGCATAAACTTACGGACAGAGACGCTGACGGCCCTTGGCGCGCCGACGTTTCAGAACAAGACGCCCGGACTTGGTCGCCATGCGGGCACGAAAGCCGTGAGTCCGCTTGCGATGGGTAATGCTGGGTTGAAAAGTACGCTTCATTGGAACACTTCCTGCGAGTAAATCCTAAGGGCTGAGAAGATAAGGAGATGCTGTCCGAAAGTCAAGGTGTCGAACTCAACCAAATCCATTTAAGATGCTGCCGAACTCTAAGCACTTTAATGCTGGCTAACGTGGCGTCACATTGATATGTTTTACAACGATCCGCATTCAACCAGAAGTTGGGCACTAGACCTTAAAAGGCAAACAGCTAAATTCAATGACTCCAGAAACTAAGGCACGTCAACAGATCGACCAGAAGCTGGAGCAGGCCGGTTGGGTGATCCAAGACGTGAAGCAGATCAACCTCGGCGCAGCGGTGGGTGTCGCCGTGCGCGAATACCCTACCGATACCGGCCCTGCGGATTACGTGCTGTTCGTCAACCGTAATGCCGTGGGCGTCATCGAGGCCAAAAAAGACAGCGCGGGTGAAAATATCACTGTCACCGAAAAGCAAACCGAGCGCTATGCCACCGCCGCCCTCAAATGGCGCAAGGACAACACCCCGCTGCGTTTTTTGATCGAGGCTACCGGCCAGATCATCCGCTTCACCGACAACGCCGACCCCGCGCCACGTTCTCGGGAAATTTTCCATTTTTTCAAGCCAGAAACGTTCGCCGCATGGTTGGGTCAGCCGGAAACCCTGCGCCGCCGCCTGGCCGAGCGCATGCCCGTCTTGCCCGAACGCAACCTGCGCGATTGCCAGATCAGCGCCGTCACCGGACTGGAGCAATCGCTGGCGCTGAACAAGCCCCGCGCCTTGGTGCACATGGCCACCGGCGCGGGCAAAACCTTCACCGCCATCACCGCCGTGTATCGGTTGCTCAAGTTTGGCGGCGCCAAGCGCATCCTGTTTCTGGTGGACACCCGCAACCTCGGCAAACAGGCGCATCAGGAATTCATGGCCTACACGCCGCCGGACGACGGCCGCAAGTTCACCGAGCTGTACAACGTGCAGCGTCTCAGCAGCCCCAGCATCGACCCGCACGCGCAGGTGTGCATCAGCACCATCCAGCGTATGTATTCCATCCTCAGCGGCGAACCGATCGACGAATCCGCCGAAGACCTGTCGCTCAACGAGGTGCAGCAGACGGCGGCGCAGCAAAAGCTGGTGCGCTACAACCCCGCCGTGCCAGTGGAAACCTTCGACTTCATCGTCATCGACGAATGCCACCGCAGCATCTACAACCTGTGGAAGCAGGTGCTCGACTACTTCGACGCCAGCCTCATAGGCCTCACAGCCACGCCGGACAAGCGCACCTTCGGCTTTTTCAACGAGAACATCGTCGCCGAATACACCTACGAGCAATCCGTGGCCGATGGCGTCAACGTCGGCTATGACGTCTACGAGATCGAAACCGACATCACCCAGAAGGGCGCCGAGTTGAAGGCCAAAGAATGGGTGGACCACCGCGACCGCGCCACCCGCAAAAAGCGCTGGAGCGAAACCGAGGAAGACACCGCCTATACCGGCAAGGAGCTCGACCGTTCGGTGGTCAACGTGAGCCAGATTCGTCAGGTCATCCAGGCGATGAAAACCGCCGTGGAAACGCAGATTTTCCCCAACCGCCGCGAAACGCCCAAAACCCTCATCTTCGCCAAAACCGACAGTCACGCCGACGACATCATCAACATCCTGCGCGAGGTCTACGGCCAGGGCAACGCCTTCTGCAAAAAGGTCACCTACCGCGCCGAGGAAGACGCCGACAGCATCCTCAGCAGCTTTCGCAACGACTACAACCCGCGCATCGCCGTCACCGTGGACATGATCGCCACCGGCACCGATGTGAAGCCGCTGGAAGTGCTGCTGTTCATGCGCGACGTGCGCAGCAAGGGCTATTACGAACAGATGAAAGGCCGTGGCGTGCGCAGCCTCGACGGCGACAGTCTCAAGCGCGTCAGCAACAGCGCGGACGGTGCCAAAACCCGCTTTGTGCTGATCGACGCCGTGGGCGTGGAGAAGTCGCTGAAAACCGAAAGCCGCCCACTGGAGAAAAAGCCCGGCGTGGCGCTCAAAGACCTGCTGCAAGGCGTGGCCATGGGCAGCCGCGACGACGACACCGTGCTCAGCCTCGCCAACCGCCTCGTGCGCCTGGCCAAGCAGCTCGACGACAAGGCGCAGGCGCGCATCGAACAAGCCAGCGGCGGCGCTTCCGTGGCCGCACTCGGCAAAGGACTGATCGCCGCGCTTGATCCCGACGCCATCGTGCAAACCGCGCTGGCCACCGCCCAGGCCCAGGGCAAAACCGCCAGCGAAGACAGCCTGCTGCCCGCAGAAATCGACGCTGCCCGCGCCCAGCGCGTGGCCGCCGCCTGTGCGCCCTTCGACCGCCCCGAACTGCGCGATGCCATCGACAACGCCCGCCGCGAGCGCGAGCAGCTCATCGACCACATCAACCTCGATCAAGTCACCTTCTCCGGCTTTTCCGAGCAGGCCGAAGGCGAAGCCCGCGCGGTCATTCAACGCTTTGCCGACTACATCCGGCAGCACAAGGACGAAATCGCCGCGCTCGATTTTTTCTACCAGCAGCCCTACCAGCGCCGCGCCCTCACCTTCGCCATGATCGAAGACCTGCACGAGCGCCTGAGCAAGCCGCCGCTGATGCTCACCACCGAACGCCTGTGGAGCGCCTACGCCCGCGTGCAGGCCGGGCAGGTGAAGGGCAGCGAATCGCGCCGCCAGCTCACCGACCTCATCAGCCTGGTGCGCTTTGCCCTCGGGCTGGACGGCGAACTCAAACCCTTCGCCGACGAGGTGGACAAGCGCTTCCAGACCTGGATCTTCCGCCACAACGCCCAGCGCGCCACCGCCTTCACGCCCGAACAAACCGACTGGCTGCGCCTGATGAAAGACCACATCGCCAGCAGTTGCAGCATCGCCCGCGACGATTTTGATTACGCCGAAATGGCCGACAAAGGCGGGCTGCAGCGCGTGTGGCAGGTGTTCGGCAGCGAACTGGATGGACTGATGGATGAGATGAATCGGGAGTTGGTGGCGTGAGTGAGTTGCCGGTTGGATGGGTAACTGCAGCCCTAGAAGATGTCGCCAAGTGGTCTTCCGGCGGTACTCCATCGAGGTCCAATCCCAGCTACTACGCAGGCACGATTCCCTGGCTGAAAACCGGCGAGCTTGGGCCGCCAATCGTGGTTCAAACTGAAGAGAGCATTTCTGAAGAGGCAGTTGCAAACTCAAGCGCTAAGGTTTTTCCGAAGGGATCCGTCGCGGTTGCGATGTATGGCGCAACTATCGGAAAAGCTTCAATGCTTGGGATCGATGCAGCGACGAACCAAGCGTGTGCGGTAGGCATCCCCGATGCAGTCAAGACCAAGTTTCTCTACTACTTTCTAGTCTCCCAAAGTAAGGCGTTTGTTGATGCTGGGAAGGGCGGGGCACAACCCAACATATCGCAGGGCATCGTCAAGTCATGGGAAATTTCACTGCCTCCGTTCCAAGAGCAAACCCGCATCGTCGAAAAACTCGAAGAACTGCTCTCCGAACTCGATGCCGGCATGGCCGAACTCAAGGCCGCGCAGAAGAAGCTGGCGCAATACCGCCAGTCGCTGCTCAAGGCCGCCGAGGGAGGCGCGCTCACCGCCGAGTGGCGGCAACAGCACCTGCCCACCGAGACGGGCGCGCAACTGCTGCAACGCATCCTCACCGAACGCCGCGCCCGCTGGGAAGCCAAGCAACTCGCCAAGTTCAAGGAACAAGACAAAACCCCGCCCAAAGACTGGCAAAAAAAATACCCCGAACCGGTGCAACCCGACACCAGCGGTTTGCCGGAACTGCCGCAGGGGTGGGTGTGGGCGAGTGTGGATCAGTTGTCACCGGATGACTTGGCTAACGGGCGATCAGTCCCGACGGCAGAGAATGGCGCGAAGGTGCTGAGACTGACTGCGATCAAGGCAGGTGCGGTTGACCTGCATGAACACAAGCTGGGCGCTTGGTCTTCGGAGGAAGCTGCTCCGTTCGCTGTGAGTGAAGGGGATTTGCTGATCGTGCGTGGCAATGGCTCGCTCACTTTGGTTGGCCGCGCAGGGCTCGTGGGGTCTGTCGATGAGCAAGTGGCCTATCCGGACACCATGATTCGGTTGCGAGTTGTGGAGGCGGTGGTCAGCCCCGCTTGGATTGGTCTGGTTTGGGATTCACATGTAGTGCGAAGCCACTTAGAGCGCCGTGCCAGAACTTCGGCGGGCATCTACAAGATCGCCCAGCCAGACATCGTCAGCGCCACAGTTCCCGTGCCGGGACTCGCTGAACAGGTGCTAATCCGACAAGCACTTGCACAGCAGTTTGAGCAACTCGCGGCAATGGAGTCAGCGATGGAGACAGGTCTCAAACAATCCGCCGCCCAACGCCAGAACATCCTCCGCGCCGCCTTTGCTGGCCAACTCGTCCCGCAAGACCCGGCCGACGAACCCGCCAGCGTGCTGCTGGCTCGCATCCGCGCCGAGCGGGCGGAGCGTGATACATTGAAAACGCCACGCAGAAGCAAGGCGAAGGAGCCAGCGTGAATACAAATTTTGATGGGTATATTTTTTACACAACAAAGACTCAGCTGCCATTCGGAGGAATTCTATGATCCGCAGCGTTCAGATTGATGGTTTCAAATCCATCGTGTCGCAAACCATAGAACTGGGGCGGGTGAACTGTTTTATCGGTGCCAATGGGGTGGGGAAAAGTAATATCCTGGAGGCAATTGGTGTGCTCGGCGCGGCCGCTAGCGGCAAAGTGGACGATGAATCCCTGCTGCGTCGCGGGGTTCGCCCAGGTGTCCCACGGCTCTACAAGACTTCTTTTGAATCGGCGAGCGTCCCGGTGCATATCGGTTTGAGTGCGGAAAGTGGTAGCAACGCCAATACGGCCAGCTATCGGGTTTCGCTGCTGAACCCGCTGGATAATCCGGAGCCCGCTTGGTCGTTCAAAACTGAGCGACTGACCAGCGGGAATGATGAAATTGTCTCCGATGGCGTGCGTAACAGGCGCAACCTGACGCCCACAGCAGGATTAGCTGCGTTGAAACTGGTGGAGGTGCCGACCGACAGTCCAGCTGCCGAATTGATGCAGCGGCTGCAGAACTTCTCAATTTACTCGCCTAATACGCCGACCTTGCGGGCGATGGTAAGCGATCCGCAATCGCGCAATCCAGTGGGACTGGCGGGCGGACGCTTGGCCGAGGGATTTGCCGAGTTTCGTAAGTCGGTGCTCGACAGTGACGATGAGTTATTGGATAGCGTCTTCGAACTGGTGGATTGGGTCGCCGATATTCAAACCACTTCATCTGCCGGATCACTCTTGTCGCCCTCTGTGGCACGCACCAAGGAGGTGCTGAAGTTCACCGACCGATTCATGCGCAAAAGTCGCAATACTTTGACGGCTTATGATGCGAGTGAGGGGGCGCTATATGTGTTGTTCTGCGCCATTCTGTGCCTGTCGCCCCATGCCCCCAAATTGTTTGCTATCGATAATCTGGATCAGGCATTGAACCCCCGGCTGGTTGGGCGTTTGACGGCCAAGCTTTCCGGTTGGTTGGCGCGAGGCGATGCGCAGAGGCAATTGTTGTTCACCGCGCACAATCCAGCCGTGCTCGACGGTTTGGATTTGACTGACTCCGAAATCAGATTGTTTGCAGTGGAGCGCAACAGTGAGGGGTACACGGTCGTGCGCCGAATTGAAATCAGTGCCGAATTGCGGGCGATGAATGAGCAATATCCTTTATCACGATTGTGGCTGATGGGTAATTTGGGGGCCATGCCGAATGTCTGATCCCCGAATTGCGCTGGTGGCGGAAGGATCAACCGACTTCATCGTGATTGAGGCGGCGCTAAAAGCCATTTTGCAACGCCCCTTTGTGCTCAATCAGTTACAGCCGGAACCAACAAGGCCAGAAATGGGCGGTGGCTGGTGCGGCGTTTTCAAATGGTGTCAAGAGTTTCGCCAGCGCGGTGCGGCACACATCGAATCTGACCCAACCCTGAGCAATTTTGATCTCGTGATGGTGCATTTGGATGCAGATGTGGCCGACAAAAGCTATGCGGATTGTGGAGATGCCGTTGTGCAGGCGGCACTCGCGCTTCAACCATTGCCCTGCGCTCAGCCTTGTCCTCCACCCTCAGATACTGTGCTTGCAGTGGAGGCTGTGCTGCGGAGTTGGCTGGGCATTTCAGCGACTGGGTCGAAGAGCTTGTTTTGCATTCCATCGAAAGCTACTGAAGCTTGGCTTTCTGCAGCTACACTTCCTGCGAATCACGCGTTGCTGACTGGACTGGATTGCAATCTGCATCTTGAAACTCAGCTTGCCCAGTTATCCAGTGGGCAGAGAATTCGCAAGAGTGTTCGCCAATACAGAAAGCTGGCTGGAGTAGTAACAGCGCAGTGGACACAAGTTATATCCCATTGCTCGCAAGCTGCGTTGTTTGATCAACAAGTCAAGTCTATTGCACAGGCCTTTCTACCATGAACACCTCCACACTTGTCCAGAAAGTCTGGAACTTCTGCCACACCCTGCGCGACGACGGGGTGGGCTATGGCGATTACCTCGAACAGCTCACCTACCTGCTGTTCCTCAAGCTGGCGCACGAGTACGCGCAAGAGCCTTATAACCGCGACACGCAGATTCCGCCGGGGTTCGACTGGGCCAGCCTGCGCAGCAAGACGGGTGAGCCGCTGGAGGCGCATTACCTCGCCACCCTGCACAAGCTGGGGCAGGAGCCGGGTATGTTGGGTGCGATCTTTTTCAAGGCGCAAAACAAGATTCAGGACCCGGCCAAGCTGTCACGCCTGGTGCAGATGATCGACGCGGAAAACTGGATCAGTCTGGACACCGACACCAAGGGCGACCTGTACGAAGGGTTGCTGCAAAAGAACGCGGAAGACACCAAAAGTGGTGCGGGGCAGTATTTCACGCCGCGTGCGCTGATCGAGGCCATGGTGGCCTGCGTGCGCCCCGAGCCAATGAAGACCATTGCCGACCCGGCCTGTGGCACCGGCGGTTTTTTTCTGGGTGCCTACAACTGGCTGACGCGCCCGGGCGCGCAACTGAACAAGGCGCAAAAAGAGTTTCTGCGCGACCAGACCTTTCACGGCAACGAGATCGTGCCCAATACGCGCCGCATGTGCCTGATGAATCTGTTCTTGCACAGCATTGGCGAGCTGGATGGCGAGCCGCTGGTGGAGCGTTCGGATGCGCTGATTTCCGAGCCCAGGCGCACGGTGGACTATGTGCTGGCCAATCCGCCCTTCGGCAAGAAGAGCAGCATGACCATCACCAACGAGGAAGGCGAGGAGGACCGCGACGCACTGACCTACGAGCGCCAGGATTTCTGGGAAACCACCTCGAACAAGCAGCTCAATTTTTTGCAGCACATCGTCAGCATGCTGAAGCTGGACGGCAAGGCCGCCGTAGTGCTGCCCGACAATGTGCTGTTCGAGGGCGGCGCGGGCGAAAAAATCCGTCGCAAGCTGCTGGAAACCTGCGATGTGCACACCATCCTGCGCCTGCCGACGGGCATTTTCTACGCGCAGGGCGTGAAGGCCAACGTGGTGTTTTTCGACGCCAAACCCAAGGACGGTAAGGTACATACCCAGGGCGTGTGGTTCTACGACCTACGCACCAACAAGCATTTCACCCTGAAAACCCGCACCTTGAAGCTGGAAGATTTGCAGGATTTCATCACTTGCTACCATCCAGAAAACCGCCATGAGCGAGTTGCCACAGAGCGGTTCAGATTTTTCTGCTACGACGAGTTGATGGCCCGCGACAAGGCCAGCCTGGACATCTTCTGGTTGAAGGACGACAGCCTGGACGACCTGGCCGAACTGCCACCGCCGGATGTATTGCAGCAGGAGATCATCGACCATCTGGAAGCCGCATTGGCTTCGTTCCGGGATGTGGCCCTCAGACTTCGCTGAGAAGCTTGTATGCGCTTTGGGTCTAGCCTGCCATTCAGCGAACAATCGGCTTGAAGCGCAAGCGATGGGGTTTGGCCCCCTCTTCACCCAGGCGACGCTTTTTGTCGGCTTCGTATTCATGGTAGTTGCCGGCAAAAAATTCGACATGACCATCGCCCTCAAAGGCGATGATATGGGTGGCGATGCGATCCAGAAACCAGCGATCATGAGAAATGACCAGGACGCTACCGGCAAATTCCAGCAGGGCATCTTCCAGGGCCCGCAAGGTTTCCACATCCAGATCATTAGACGGTTCGTCCAGCAGCAGCACGTTGCCACCGGCAATCAGCGTTTTCGCAAGATGCAGGCGACCGCGCTCCCCACCCGACAACTGGCCCACCAGTTTCTGCTGGTCGTTCCCCTTGAAATTGAAGCGACCACAATAGGCGCGGGACTGGATCTCGAATTTACCAACGGTGAGAATATCCAGGCCTCCCGAAATTTCTTCCCAGACATTGTTTTTGGCTGCCAGGGCATCGCGGGACTGATCCACGTAAGCCAGTTTGACGGTAGAGCCGATGCTTACTTCACCGCTGTCAGCCTGTTCCTGACCGATGATCATCCGGAAAAAAGTAGACTTGCCGGCGCCATTCGGACCGATCACGCCGACGATGGCACCCGGAGGAATCTTGAAGCTGAGATTCTCAAACAGGAGCTTGTCGCCGAAGCCTTTGCTGACCTCCTTGAATTCAATGACTTCATTACCCAGTCGCTCGGCAACGGGAATGAAAATTTCCGAAGTTTCATTGCGCGTCTGGTATTCGTAGGAGCTGAGTTCTTCAAATCGGGCCAGGCGCGCCTTGCTCTTGCTTTGCCGGCCCTTGGCATTCTGACGCACCCATTCCAGTTCCTGTTGCATGGCTTTGAGGCGCGAAGCTTCGCTGCGTGCTTCCTGTTCCAGACGTTTTTCTTTCTGCTCCAGCCAGGCTGAGTAATTACCTTTATAGGGAAAGCCACGGCCGCGATCCAGCTCCAGAATCCATTCGGCAGCGTTGTCCAGGAAATAGCGGTCATGGGTGACCGCCACCACTGTCCCGCTGAAGCGCTGCAGATACTGTTCCAGCCAATCGACTGACTCGGCATCCAGATGGTTGGTGGGCTCGTCGAGGAGAAGCATGTCGGGACGGCTGATCAGCAGGCGGCACAGGGCAATACGGCGCTTTTCCCCACCGGAAAGCGGGCCCACCAACGCATCCCAGGGGGCCAGGCGCAAAGCATCAGCGGCTACTTCCATCTGCAGTTCTGCCTGGTGCCCGTCACTGGCGGCGACAATGGCTTCCAGTCGTCCCTGCTCGGCGGCCAGGGCATCAAAATCGGCGTCCGGTTCGGCATAAGCGGCATAGACAGCTTCGAGCTGTTGCTGCGCATCGATGATTTCGCCGAGTCCTTCCTCCACCACCTGACGCACGGTCTTGTTGGGATCGACATCGGGCTCCTGAGGCAGATAGCCAATTTTCAGGTCCGGCATGGGCAGGGCTTCGCCCTCAAACTCCCGATCCACGCCGGCCATGATTTTCATCAAGGTGGATTTCCCCGAGCCATTCAGCCCCAAAACCCCGATTTTCGCTCCGGGGAAAAAAGACAGAGAGATGTCTTTGAGCAGCGCACGCTTGGGCGGTACGATTTTACTCAGGTGATTCATGGTAAATACATATTGGGCCATGGCGGGTTCCATCCGGGAGCGTGGTGGGTTGATTGCGGGGCAGTGTAGCGCAGACCAGGGAACTTGTGGACACCCCCCGACAGGTTGCTTTAGCTGGGGTGTTTGTTCCCTAAGCACATTAGGTGTAACATTTTTGATAAGAAACTGTCTAAATTTTTTAGCGTAAATTTTCATTGGATTTTTCTGGATTGCCCTGGTGTTTGCTCATCCGGATCATGGGGCCTATCCATTTGTTTCTGGAGGGTATATGGGACTGACTTCTGACGATACGGAGTTGGGTATGATGCTGCCGCTGAGAAGCGGGCTCAGTATTGCAGAATATCAGCAAACTCTAGTGGAGGAGTTCGGTGAAGCTGTCTTTGAAAATATCCCGGCGATGCTCTGTTCTGAGCGGTCTGCGGAGGGGCTGGGAGACGCCGTAATTTTTTCGGCTGACAGTAATGATTCTGGCGCACACTTTTATTTTGATGGCTGTGAATCGGAGAGTCTGCTTTTCCGCTTGAAGGGTGTCCTGGCTCGGGAAGACTATAAGAAAGCCCTGATTTTTGTTGAATTGGGTGACTTTATTTTTATGTTTTTTTCGGATCTGAAATACTTGTTTGAAGGTCGCTATTATTTTGATGTGCCGCGTATGATCTACCGCAGAGCCTCGCGCAGAGCCAAACGGGTACGACTGGAAGGCGCTATTACCTTACGCAAGGCGGGTGGTGCTGAGATGGTGGGACAACTGCACGATTTCAGTCCCAGCGGTGCCAGCTTTTATGCGCCCAGAGATTCATACAAGCCCGGTGATAATGTGCTTGCTGAGTTTACCATTGCGGACTGCGGAACCTGTGAAACGGTGGTTACAGTTGTTCGCGTTCAAGAAGAAGGGGCTCCAGCAGGTCAATGTCTGGTCGGAATCCGGATGTCTCTCACCCGCGATCAAAAAAAACGTGCCGAGCACTTGTATTTATGTAAAAAGGCCGAGGAAATTCAGAAGCGACCGGAATATTCCAGAAACACACGCATTTTTTAATAAAAAATTTTGAGTGCTTAATATTTTCTGAGAATTCTTTAAATATTTTATTAAGAAAATAATGATATTATTATGTGTCGCTGTTACTTATCGTTACATTTTTGATATATAAGAAAAACCTTGGGTTCTCTGTTTGCTCTTCCCTCCCAGAAGCTGTATCATTTTCGTTACAAGTCCAGGCTGGTTTTCTGGAAAAAATATAATAGTCATCAGAATAAATGAGTGAGGTTGAAGTAAAATTTATGTCTACTATAAAACCTGATAATGATCAGATCGGGCAAAAAGCGGCGGTAATAAAACAAGTGGCACTCTCAGAGTGGGCATGGGTAATGCTCAAGGAGCTGAGTGTTTTCTATGGGGTAAGCCCGACGGAAACACTGGAAAGCCTGGTGCTGGATGCGGTTCTGTCTAAACAGGGGAGTTGTACGGCTTTTTGCAGCGATGAATAGCTCCTTTAAAAAGCCTGATAGTCTGGTCAGTTTTTTGGGACTGGATAGTGAAGATTTCACTTTACTAGACCAGTATTGGGGTTTATTTGCCCAAAGTGCAGAACAGCTGGCCCGGGATTTTTATAACTATCTGTTTTCACATCCGGCTACCGCCGCAGCTTTCAGAAACTTTTCAGAAGCACAAATTGAAGCCCTGGTTCAGCGTCAGGCAGAGCATGGATATGGTCTTCTGAACAACCAACTGAACCCATCCTGGCAGATTGCCATGCAGCAACTGGGTGCCAAGCATCACCATTTAGGCATTGATCCTGCCTGGCTGGCCGGTGGCTACACCATCTACTGGCGGCATTGGCAGCCGATTTTGGAAAAGCACGTCCCAACCGAACACCATTCACGTCTGGGACAAATTCTCATCAGCCTGCTGATGGGTGACTTGATGAGTCAGTTAAGCGGCTACGCCCGGGCAGCGCGGGAAACGGATGGTGAGCGAAGCGCCGTTTTTGATGTATTGCTCGATACCCTGGCAAGCACCCGTATTGAAAAAGATACGGATAACACCAGTCTTTTACAGGTGTTATGTGAGCGCTTGCCGCGTAAAAGTCGTTATATCACCCTGGCTGGCTATTTTCTGTGCTCCAGTAGAGTCAATGATCTATTGACTCTGGAAGCTTCGGCCGGTTTGCGCTTGTCCATGCCCTATCTCCCTTATTCTGCAGAAGATCCCTGTTGGCAGGCCTTGCAACAAAACCAGGTCCTGGTTTACTCAAGTGATGATCCTGCAGCACCGGAGTGGATCCGGAAATTGCGACCCCGCGTTCAGGAGATGGTGTTTCTGCCCTTTTCGTCGGGTGACTTGCAAGGTTTAGGTTTTATTGGCGCTCGGGCAAAAGGATATTTCAACAGAATCGGGTCAGATTATTTTGAGGCGTTTGCCCATCTCGGCGAGATCGTTTTGCAATTACGTAATCGCATGCTCCGGGATCCCTTGACTCAGGTACCCAACCGCCTTTTATTTATGGATCGCCTGGAAATCGCCCGCCGGCAGGCCAGTCGAGAGGAGACTTTACTGGGGGTGGTGCTGCTGGATCTGGATGGTTTCAAGCCGGTTAATGACCGTTTTGGACATGGTGCCGGTGATCGTTTGCTGCTTTCTGTCACCCAGCGGATTCGGCAATGTTTGCGTTCTGGCGATACCTTGGGAAGGTTGGGAGGGGACGAATTCGGGCTGCTTTTTCCGTCGCTGAGTTCCACAGACGACCTGGACTTCATTTGTGGCCGGATTTTGGAAACCGTGCGTACGCCCGTGGAAATCGATGGCGAGTGGATTCATGTGAGTGCCAGTCTGGGCGTGACGTTATATCCTCTGGATGAAGTATCCGTAGAAACCCTTCTGGCGCATGCGGATATGGCATTATATGCGGCAAAAAAACAGGGAGGGGATCAGCTCAGCCTGTATAGTCTGACTCTGGATGAGGCCGCACAAAATGCGGCCAATATGCGACTGCTGCTCGAAAGGGGACTTAAAAATCATCAGTTGCTGTTGTATTACCAGCCAATCGTCAACAGTTTTGGTGGCGTATCGGGGGTTGAGTCTTTACTTCGGATTCTTGATCCTGAACGGGGTTTGCTGGGTCCCGCAGCTTTCTGGGCCGGTCTGGATCATCATCGCTATGCCCGGGATGTGGGTATTTTTGTGATGGATGCTGCCTTTCGGCAAGGGCAAATCTGGCAGCAACAAGGACTTGCCTTGCGCGTTTCCGTTAATATCAGTGCCCATCATTTACTGGATGCACGTTTCCTGGACGATCTGGAAAAAGCTCTACGAAAATATCCCGATTTACCTGCTGAGCAGATCGAAATCGAAATTACCGAATCGGCACCACTGAACGATCTGCTGCATGCTCAGGAGCGTCTGGCTGCCTGCAATGATCTGGGAGTACGGGTGGCGCTGGATGACTTTGGAACGGGGAACGCTTCATTGACCTATCTTCAGCAGCTCCCCGCCCAGTCCGTCAAGCTGGATCAAAGCTTTGTCCGCGACATGATCAACGACCCCAAGGACCTGGCTATTGTAGCAGCCGTTATTACTGCCAGTCGTATGTTGGGTCTGGATGTGATAGCGGAAGGGGTGGAAACAGAAGCCCATGCTAAATTATTGGCGAAAATGGGTTGCGGTCACTTGCAGGGATATTTGTTTGCCAAGCCCATGCCCGGAGAAGATATTCCCCTCTGGTTGCGGCAGTTCAAGAATCTGAATTTGAGTGTGCTCAGCCATGCTTCCATTGATATTTTGCCGACTTTGCTGGAAGGTCATGGACAACGGACCGAGAATTTTCTGCTGGCCATGCGCGAGCAAAAATCCATCCCGCAACATGTATTGGAACAGGATGCCGAAGAAAAATGCCATCTGGGTCGCTGGCTTAAGGGGGACGGATCTCTGCGTTTTGGCGAACAGTCCGAGTTTTTACAGATTTTGCAGCGCCATGAAAAAATACATCATCTGGCACGCCAGGCAAAACTGGCGCTGGATAACGGAGATGTAGCCAATGCTCTTTATCGGCTCCTCGCTACTTGGAGTGGATACGAGGGTACGGTAGTCTTAGGGCATTGCTGATCTAGGGAAGGTTAATGATGGACGAAGACAAGCTGTTTACCTTGGCGTTGGGGTTGGTTC